>CAJOFI010000079.1 GCA_905233595.1 uncultured Oscillospiraceae bacterium
TCAAGCGCGTGGTGGATATCGTCGGCGGCGAGATCGGCGTCAGGAGCGAACTTGGCAAGGGCACGACCTTCACCGTGAAGATCAAAAGAGGAGGAGCACAGACATGAGTGGGAATTTTGAATACAGCTATTCCGCCGAGCGGCAGAGCGAGATCGACGCGATCCGTAAAAAGTACCTGCCGCAGAATGAGCAGGAGGATAAGCTGGCACAGCTGCGAAAGCTGGACGCCAGTGTGGGAACGCCCGGACTGATCGCCTCCATGGCGCTGGGCATCGTAAGCACGCTCGTTTTCGGCGTGGGCATCTGCTGTTTTCTGGTGTGGAACCTGTGGCTGCCCGGCGCGCTGCTGTGCGTGGTCGGCATCGTCGGGATGCTGGTTGCTCCCTGGCTGTACCGCAAACTGGTAGAAAAGCGAAAGCAGGAGATCACGCCGGAGATCCTCCGGCTGACGGAAGAGCTGAGCCAGAGATAGCACAGGGACTGTCTCAAAACGGACTTTTGAGACAACCCCTTGACTCGTGAGTTTTGAGATCATTCCGGAACGATTTGAGGTCGAAGCGATAGCGGCTGTCCGTGCTGACGTGAATGCGGCTGATATTCCCATCCTCGTCAACGTTTACGAAAACAATGGTTCGTAGTTGCCTTCCTCGTTATCGGCCATGACGATGCACTTCATGCCGACCGGGCTGCGCGTGTCCTGTGATCTCCGCCAGATGGGCAATGTATTTGCCCTCGTGGTTTTCACAGACGTAGGTGAGACGGTCAATGATCTCATCTGCACCGCGGAAGCAGCTTCCGGACGTGTCGGTTTCGTAGACCGAGTCGGCGGTCAACACACTGCGCAGCCGCTCCGCCTCGCCTTTGGCAAGGGTGAACCGGAGCAGTCAGAGGTCATGGTCAAGTTCTTTCACTATCCCGTTTTCATAAGCAAGGCCGTTCAAGTTGGCTTGCTCCGTACAAATCCGAGCGATGCCTGTGAACTGCCGCGCGCGGTACGCAAAGAAATTGTCCCGCTGGAGGATGAGCAGATCACGCAGTTTCTCAAGGCAATCGAAGGACATACTCATGAGTATCTGTATAAGCTCTGTTTCGTGTTGATTCGTCCCGCTTCTTGTTAATCTCGTAAGGCTAAAAATAAGTAAAACTTTTACTTTTGGAAAATCGGCCTCAACTTTTCAAGGCAAAAAGATGCTGATTTTGCTATAAGGCAAGAAAAACCGAACCTTTCGGTTCGGATTTAATGTCTAATCCGCACACTAAAGATGCCGACTACACCCCCGTTCGCATCAAATAATATGATTGACAGGCGTACACGGTTGTAGTACAATTGCATTACAAGGAGGCGATAGTATGGCAATGGAATCAACACTACAGGTGCGTATGGATTCCGCTTTGAAAACTGAGGTAGAAGCTCTCTACAAAAGCCTCGGCACCAGCTTTGCGGAAGCGGTCCGTATCTTCGCACAGCAGAGCATCCGTGAGGGCGGCATGCCCTTTACTCCCTCTCTGAAATCCTGGGATGAACTGTCACAGGCCGAGATCGACGCCCGGCTCCACAAGAGCATGGCTGATGTCGCAGCGGGCCGAGTGATCTCTCAGGAAAAGCTCGATGCTAAAATGAGGGAGAGATTTGCCCGTGGATGAGATAAAAAGATATTCAATCCAATACTGGGCATCTCTAAAAACTCCTGCCCGGCGCTGCGCCGGATCTTTTACCCCAGCTTTTTGTGCAAAAAACTTGAAATACACAAAGTATTCCTGCGTTTTTTGCCCTTCAATCTGAGGCAAAATCTCTCGGCGCATCACCAGACCCGAGTTTTTAGAGCTGCCCTGAACAGAGAATCGTGAATAGTGAAGAGTTATGGCGTCCCCTTGGGGACGAATTGCAATCCGTCGCGAAGCGACACCTTAACTTTTCACTATTCATTTTTCACTTTTTTACCGGATAACCAATGTGGACAGATCGCGGGTTTTCTGTTATAGTAAGGGTATCGAACTGACGAAAGGAGAACCTATGAAAGCAGCCTTTTCCCCCTATCTGCTGCAGATCAAGCCCGCCCTCCGGGAGCTGATCGGGCTTTTGCGGCAGGACTATGACTATGTGAGCGCCCTCGCGACGGACTCGAAGGGTCTCGCCCTGCGCATCTCCCAGCGCGTCAAGAGCGTTTCGAGCCAGACCATGACCACCGAGCGCGGCGTCGTCGTGCGCGTGTACAAGGACGGGCAGTACGCCGAGTGCGCCTTCAACGACTTTGACCCCGTGAAGCCCGCCGCCAAGGCGGAGGAGCTGCGCGCGGCGATGAACGCCCAGCTCACGCTGCTCAAGGCCGTGGGCGTGCAGGGCTACGACACCCCGATCCGCCCCGATGAGGAGCAGACGCTCTTCGTTGAGAAGGAGACCGAGCAGCTTCCCGAGCAGAGCGACGTGAAGGCGCTGGTCGAGAAGCTCAGCGCGCTGTCCGACAAGGGCATGCAGCAGCACGAAAACGCGCTCGACTGCATGGTGTCCGCCCAGTCCACGCACGTCTGCAAGATGTTTCTGACCGAAAAGCGCGACCTCTGCCAGAGCTACGTGTACAGCGAGGGCAGCCTTGCCATGATCCTCAGCCGCGAGGGGAACACCCAGGTCGCCTACGACAGCGTCTCCGGCCTCTGCGGCCCCGAGCTCTTTGACCGCATCGAGGAGAAGCTGCCCAAGGTCGTCAAGCTCGGCGAGGAGCTTTTGAGCGCCGGGCGCATCGAGCCGGGCGAATACGAGATCATCACCGCCCCGGAGATCACGGGACTGATCGCGCACGAGGCCTTCGGGCACGGCGTGGAGATGGATATGTTCGTCAAGAACCGCGCCCTCGGCGCCGAATACATCGGCAAGCGCGTGGGCAGCGACCTCTGCAGCATGCACGAGGGCGCGCTCTGCGCCGAGGACGTGACCTCCTACGCCTTTGACGACGAGGGCACCCTCGCCGGGGACGTGACCGAGATCGACCGCGGCATCCTCAAGACCGGCATCTGCGACGCGCTCAGCGCCCTGCGCCTCGGCGTGCAGCCCACCGGCAACGGCAAGCGCGAGAACTTTGAGCACAAGGTCTACACCCGCATGACCAACACCATGATCGACTCCGGCACGGACAGCCTGGAGGACATGATCGCCTCCATCGAGAACGGCTACCTGCTGGAAAGCTCCGAGAGCGGCATGGAGGATCCCAAACACTGGGGCATCCAGTGCATCATCAAGCTCGGGCGTGAGATCAAAAACGGCAGGCTCACCGGCAAGGTGGTCTCGCCCATCATCATGACCGGCTACGTGCCCGATCTGCTGGGCAACATCTCCATGGTCTCGCCCGACCGGGAGGTCTTCGGCTCCGGCGGCTGCGGCAAGGGCTACAAGGAGTGGGTCAAGGTCGCCGACGGCGGCCCCTATCTGAAAACGAAAGCGAGGCTCGGGTAATGCTGGAGAAAATCGTCAACATTCTGAAGGCTTCCGGCGTCTACGGCTGGGAAGTCAGCGACGTGAAGAAGCAGGGCTGGGAGTTCTATTTCATCCGCCACGCCCTGGATCAACACCGCGCCAAGAACGTGGAGCATATCACGGTCAAGGTCTATCAGCTCGTGGGCGACGGCCTGGGCTTTGCCTCGGTGGAGATCGCCCCGACCGCGACCGAGGCCGAGGCCGAGGCGCTGGTGCGCGATCTCGCCTACCGGGCGAGCCTCGTGAAGAACAAGCCCTACACCCTCGTGCCGCCCGCGCCGCAGACGCCGGAGGCGGGGGAGGCGAGCGACCTTGCCGCCATCTCCGGGGACTTTCTGCGCACGATGGCCGCGCTCCCCGAGACGGCGGGCGAGGACGTGAACAGCTATGAGGTCTTCGTCTCCGACGTGACGCGCAGGCTCGTCACCTCCACCGGCATCGACGAGACCGAGCGCTATCCCTCGAGCATGCTCGAGGTGGTCGTGAACGCCCGCCGCGACGGGCACGAGATCGAGCTCTACCGCAACTACAAGAGCGGGAGCTGCGACGCGGAGGCTCTCCGGCGCGATCTGGAGAAGACCATGCAGTACGGGCGCGACCGCCTGAACACCGTGCCGACGCCGATCACGGGGAAATTCAACGTCCTCTTCTCCGGCGCGGACGCCTGCGCGATCTACAAATACTTCGTTGCGCGCATGAACGCGCAGATGGTCTACCGCAAGATCAGCCCCTGGAAGCTCGGCGAGCCGGTCTGCGAAGACGTGCACGGCGATAAAGTCACGGTCACCGCCCTGCGGGAGCTGAAAAATTCCTCCGTGAACCACCGCTTCGACGCCGAGGGCGCCCTCGTGCGCGACACGGTGCTGATCGAGGAGGGCGTGGCGAAAAACTACCTCGGCAGCCGGATGTTTGCCTGCTATCTGGGGCTGGAGAACGCCTTCATCCCGACCAATATCGCCGTCACCGGCGGCACCTACAGCGAGGAGGAGCTGCGCGCGGGGCAGTATCTCGAGGTCGTGGAGTTCTCGGATTTCCAGGTGGATGATATGACCGGGGACATCTTCGGGGAGCTCCGCCTTGGCTACTGGCACGACGGCGAGAAGGTCGTCCCGGTCTCCGGCGGCTCGCTCTCCGGCAGCATGGACGATTTCGTGGGCGAACTGTATATGAGCCGCGAGAGCGCGCAGCACGACAATATGCGCATCCCGGCGCTGACGCTCTTGAAGGGCGTCACGGTGACGGGAGCCTGATCGTTCTATGGACACGGAAGAGCAGAAAAAATCGGCGCGGGATCTGCGTCGGCGGCTCAAGACCGGGCCGACCACGCTCGTGACCGTGATGTTCTCGGTCATGCCGGGTA
>CAJOFI010000080.1 GCA_905233595.1 uncultured Oscillospiraceae bacterium
TGCGGATCACGTCCGCCCCGTCGCGGGTGTCCACGCTGGGCTTGATGAGCCAGACGGACATGTCCCGCTCCTCGTAGTTGAACTTGGTGATGAGCGCCTGGGCGGACTTGCTCGAGCCCATCGCGCCGTACTTAAAGTAAAGCTTTGCCATTTTCCTTTCTCTCCTGAAAACCGGTTGCTAATTTGCAAGATGCGCGCGCACGCGCTCAATGACCATGTCGAGCGCCACCTTGTTCTGCCCGCCCTCGGGGATGATGATGTCGGCGCGGCGCTTGCTCGGCTCGACGAACTGCTCGTGCATGGGCTTGACCGTGGTGAGGTACTGGTCGATCACGCTCTCCAGGGTGCGATTGCGGTCGCGCACGTCGCGCACGATGCGCCGCAGGATGCGCACGTCCGCGTCCGTGTCCACGTAGAGCTTGATGTCCATCTCCCGGCAGAGCTCGCGGCTGTCGTAGATGAGGATGCCCTCGACGATGATGACCCGGGCGGGCTTGATGGTGACGGTCTTGTCCGTGCGGTCGTGGATCGCGTAATCGTAGACCGGGCACTGGATGTTCTGCCCCCTCTTGAGCCTTCTCAGATCGCGGATCAGCAGATCCGTGTCGAAGGCGTTGGGGTGGTCGTAGTTGAGGCGCGCGCGCTCGGCATAGCTCATGTTGTGGTGCGCTTTGTAGTAGTTGTCGTGGTGGATGACCGACACATCCTCCCCGAAGCTCTCGATCAGCTTGCGGGTGATCGTGGTCTTGCCGCAGCCGCTGCCCCCGGCGATGCCGATGACCATAATATCGCTCATATCTTCCTCTTTCCGCTTTCCGCCCGCCGTTTTTCGAGAGCCGAAAACGCTTTTTTCTCTATTGTACCATAAGCCGCGCGCCGTTTCAATTTGACTTTTCATTTTTTCCCGGCAAAGGCGCGAAAATCGCGCCGCTCCTCCGCCTGGGCGTTTACATAAGAAATTTGCAGACTTTCCCGCCCGAAATCCGCAACATTGCGCTTGATTTGTTCGGGTGTACCATGCTATAATACCCGTGTATTCGACAGGAACCGCGCTTCCTGAAAAAATTTACAGATGGAGGAAAAACATGAAAAAGATTCTCTCTCTCGCTCTGGTTCTTTGCATGGTCTTCGCTCTGTGCGCCGTCAGCGCCTCTGCCGAGTCCGATGTCAAGGTCGCGATGATCACCGACTACGGCGACATCACCGACCAGTCCTTCAACCAGACCACCTACGAGGCCTGCAAGGCCTTCTGCGAGGAAAACGGCGTTGACTTCACCTACTACAAGCCCGCGTCCGACTCCGACGAAGACCGCGTCTCCATGATCGAGAAGGCTATCGACGACGGCTTCACCGTCATCGTGATGCCCGGCTACGCCTTCGCCCCCGCCATTGCCGCCACCGCTGAGGATTACGACGACGTGACCTTCATCGCGCTCGACGTCTCCGAGTTCGACCTCAGCTCCGCCGGTCTTGAGACCCTCCCCGCGAACCTCTACTCCGCCGTTTACCAGGAAGAGCTCTGCGGCTACATGGCCGGTTACGCGGCTGTGAAGCTCGGCTACACCAAGCTCGGCTTCCTGGGCGGCATGGCCGTTCCCGCTGTTGTCCGCTATGGCTACGGCTTCGTGCAGGGCGCTGACGCCGCCGCTGCCGAGCTGGGTCTCGAGGGCGTGGAGCTCAAGTACGCTTACGGCAACCAGTTCTACGGCGACGCCGACATCACCGCCGCGATGGATACCTGGTACGCCGACGGCACCGAGGTCGTCTTCGCCTGCGGCGGCGGTATCTACACCTCCGCTGTTGACGCCGCCAAGAAGGCTGACGGCAAGGTCATCGGCGTTGACGTTGACCAGGCCGGCGTTATCCAGACCTATGCCGAGGCCGACGACACCTCCATGACCGTCACCTCCGCCATGAAGGGTCTGGCCGCCACCGTCAACACCGAGCTCGCCGCCGTTCTGGACGGCAGCTTCGAGGGCGGCAAGGTCGAGAACCTGGGTCTCGTGTCCGAGACTCCCGAGGAGAACTACGTGCAGCTCGCCGGCTCCACCCAGTTCGCCGATGGCTTCACCGCTGAGGACTACGCCGCGCTCGTCGTCTCCATGTTCAAGGGCGAGGTGACCGTCAACAACGACATCACCGTCGAAGCCGCTGACAACGCCAGCGTCATCACCGTCAACTACCTCGGCAACATCAAGTAATCTCTCTCCTTCCAGGGGGGCTGTGAGAAAACGCTGTTTTCTCACAGCCCCTTTTGCGGTTTTCGCGCGGGATCCTTCGACTCCGCTTCGCTGCGCTCAGGCTGACAGGGTGAGAGGGCAATCGCCTAAAAACAGGAAGGGCATAGTCGCAAAGTGAGGATCTGGCCGTCTGCTTCCCCCTCTGGGGGAAGCACAGTTCCTTAGACTGAACAGTTATAGTAAACGAATTTGAAAAATGAGTTTACTATATTGCCATGTTTTTCGGTTGCCCCGTCAGGGGCGAGAAAAACGGCTTTGGAAAACGTTTTTTATTTACAAATTATACTCTCATGGTGTATTATAGGATATAGAGCTTCGTCCCAAGTATTCGCGACAAGGAGGTTGATACGCTTGGAGAGTCCGTACGCGATCGAAATGCTGCACATCACAAAGCGATTCCCCGGCATCATCGCCAACGACGACATTACGCTCCAGCTCAAGCGCGGGGAGATCCACGCTCTGCTGGGCGAAAACGGCGCTGGCAAATCCACGCTGATGAGCGTGCTCTTCGGCCTGTACCAGGCGGAGGAGGGCGTCATCAAAAAGGACGGGAAGGAGGTCCAGATCAAGGACCCGAACGACGCCAACGATCTTGGCATCGGCATGGTGCACCAGCACTTCAAGCTGGTGGAATGCTTCACCGTTCTCGACAACATCATTCTGGGCGTCGAGCCCACGAGCCACGGCTTCCTGCAAAAGCAGGAGGCGCGCAAGAAGGTCGTGGCGCTCTCGGAGAAGTACGGCCTCGCCGTCGATCCCGACGCGCTGATCGAGGACATCACCGTCGGTATGCAGCAGCGTACCGAGATCCTCAAAATGCTCTACCGCGACAATGAGATCCTGATTTTTGACGAGCCGACCGCCGTTCTCACCCCGCAGGAGATCGACGAGCTCATGCAGATCATGAAAAACCTCGCCGCCGAGGGCAAGAGCATCCTCTTCATCTCCCACAAGCTCGCGGAGATCATGGCGGTGGCCGACCGCTGCACCGTGCTGCGCAAGGGCAAGTACATCGGCACCGTCAACACCAGGGACGTCACTATGGAGGAGCTCTCCGCCATGATGGTGGGGCGCAACGTCAACTTCCATGTGGACAAGAAGCCCTGCAAGCCCGGGGACGTGATCCTCGACGTGCAGGATATGTCTGTCGCCTCCAAGGTGCACAAGAACGACGCGGTCAAGCACGTGAGCTTCCAGGTGCGCGGCGGCGAGATCGTCTGCATCGCGGGCATCGACGGCAACGGCCAGACCGAGCTGGTCTACGGCCTGTCGGGGCTCGAGCCGCTGAAGACCGGCAAGCTCCTCTTAAACGGGCAGGACATGACCCACGCCTCCATCCGCAAGCGCTCCACCTCCGGCATGAGCCACATTCCCGAGGACCGGCACAAGCACGGCCTCGTGCTCGACTATCCGCTGGAGTACAACATCATCCTTCAGCGCTATTTTGAGCAGGACTTCACCAGCCGCGCAGGCTTCCTGAAGCGCCCCAACATCCGCAAGTACGCCGATCGGCTGATCGAGCAGTATGACGTGCGCTCCGGCCAGGGCGCGGTCACCCCCGCGCGCGCCATGTCCGGCGGCAACCAGCAGAAGGCCATCATCGCTCGCGAGATCGACAAGAAGCCAGACCTGCTCATCGCGGTGCAGCCGACCCGCGGCCTCGACGTCGGCGCGATCGAATCCGTGCACCGGCAGCTCGTCGCCCAGCGCGACGCGGGCAAGGCGGTGCTGCTCGTCTCGCTCGAGCTCGACGAGGTCATGGACGTGCCCGACCGCATCCTCGTCATGTACGAGGGCGAGATCGTGGGCGAGCTTGACCCGAAAAAGACCACGCAGGAAGAGCTCGGCCTGTACATGGCCGGCGCCAAGAGGGATGAGGTGAAGGCATGAAGAAATTTCTCAAAAACAACGCCGTCCAGTCTCTGATCGCCTCGCTGATCTGCATCGTGCTCGGCCTTCTCATCGGCTACGTCGTGCTGCTGTTCATCAATCCGCGCGGCGCGAGCGAGGCCATTCTGGCGGTCATCAAGAACTTCTGGAACTATTCGCGCGCCAATCTGCAGCTGAAAAACTTCGGCAGCACCCTCGTCAAGACCGCGCCCCTGCTCATGTGCGCGCTGAGCGTGCTTTTTGCCTACAAGGTGGGTCTTTTCAACATCGGCGCGGCCGGGCAGTACGTCATCGGCGCCTGCGCGAGCCTTTACGCCGCCCTCTCCTGGGGCTGGAGCTGGCTGCCCTGCCTGCTCTTCGCCATCGTCTGCGGCGCGCTCTACGGGGCGATCGTGGGTCTGCTCAAGTCCTTCTGCAACGTAAACGAGGTCATTTCCGGCATCATGCTCAACTGGATCGGCCTTTACAGCACCAATATGCTGCTCTCGAAGGTCAAGGAATCCACCAGCCCCTATACCCTGCACCTCAAGAACGCCGCGCCCCAGTCCATGCTCCCCACGCTGGGGCTGGACGGGCTGTTTAACAACAAGAGCGTGACCGTGGCGGTGCCGCTTGCCATCGTGATCGCGGTCGTCATTCTCGTCATCCTCGACAAGACCCGTCTGGGCTACGAGCTCAAGGCCACCGGCAACAACCGCAACGCCGCGAAGTACGCCGGCATGGCGGAGAGGCAGAACATCATCCTCACGCTGATGATCGCGGGGGCGCTGGCCGCGATGGGCGGCGCGTTCCTGTATCTGACCGACTTTGAGCAGTGGTCCGTCACGCAGTCCTCGGTGCCCGGCATGGGCTTCAACGGCATCGCCGCGGCCTTCCTCGGCGGCCTCAACCCCATCGGCACCATCTTCGCCTCCTACTTCATCCAGCACATCACCGTGGGCGGCGCCTACGTGGACAAGACCATGTACTCCTCCCAGATCTCTGATCTGATCAGCTCCATCATCATCTATCTCTGCGGCTTCGTTCTCTTCATCAAGCATGCCATGAACACCGGCATCGCCAAGAGCGAGGACAGGCAGAAGCAAAAGGCCGCGAAGGCCGGGAAGGGGGGCGTGAAGTAAATGCTGCTTCTGATCCAGTACACTTTGATTTTCGCCTCGGTGCTGCTGCTGGTGGCGCTGGGCGGCTGCTTCTCCGAGCACTCGGGCGTCATCAACCTCGGCCTCGAGGGCATCATGGTCATCGGCGCCCTCGGCGGCGCGCTGATGATGCGCTACCTCCCCTCCTCGACCCCCGCTTTCTTCATGATCCTGCTGGTGCTGCTGGGCGCCATCGCCTTCGGCGTGGTGTACTCGGCGCTGCTGGCGGTCGCCTGCATCAACTTCAAGGCCGACCAGACCATCGTCGGCACCGCGCTGAACATGCTGGGCGTCGCCGCGGCGACGGTTCTCGTCAAGGCCATCAACACCGCCGCGAACCCCGACGACGTCTCCTCCGAGATCCAGTACGCGGGCGCGAAGAAGGCCTTCCTCATCAACGTCAACGGCTTTGAATTCAACTGGTTCATGGTCATCGCCGTCATCATGCTCGTCATCGCCTACGTCGTGCTCTACAAGACCCGCTTCGGCCTGCGTCTGATGGCCTGCGGCGAGCATCCGCAGGCGGCGGGCTCCGTCGGCATCAACGTGTTCAAGATGCGCTGGGCGGGCGTGCTGATCTCCGGCGTGTACGGCGGCCTCGGCGGTATCTGCTACATCCTCGCGGGCGTGAGCGTGTGGAAGTTTGAAAACGGCGTGGCGGGCTTCGGCTTCCTCGCCCTCGCGGTCATGATCTTCGGCCAGTGGAAGCCCACGCGCATCGCCCTCGCGGCGCTGCTCTTCGGCTTCTTCCGCGCGCTGTCGAACGTGTATTTCGGCTTCCCCTTCCTCATGGCGCTCAATCTGCCCGGCTCCGTGTACAACATGATGCCCTACGTCATCTCCCTCGTGGTGCTGGCCTTCACCTCCAAGCACTCCCGCGCCCCCAAGGCCGAGGGCATCCCCTACGACAAAGGCATGCGGTAAAACGAGTGGCCAGTGGCTCTTGGCAACGGAGGTATCGTTATGAGTCTCACGGTCGCGTATCCGCTGATCGCTTTGATCGGCTATCTGCTCGGCTCGCTGAACCTCGCGGCGCTGATCGCGAAGCTCAAGGGCGTGGATCTTCGCGCGGGCGGCTCCGGCAATCCCGGCACCTCCAACGCGCTGACGCTGATGGGCTGGAAGGTCGGCGTCCTGGTCGGGGCGCACGATATTGGCAAAGGAGTTCTCGCGGTCTGTCTCTGCCGCCTGCTTTTCCCCGCCGCCCCTTACGCCGGGGTGCTCGCGGGCGTGGCCTGCGTGCTGGGGCATATCTACCCCTTCTACATGGGCTTTCGCGGCGGCAAGGGCTTCGCGGCCTACCTCGGCATGACGCTGGCGCTCAACTGGCGCTTCGCGCTGGGGCTGCTGCTCGCGATCGTTCTGCTGGTGCTGATCACGGACTACATCGTCGTCGGCACCATGACCACCGTCATCTCCTTCCCGGCCTTCTGCGCCGTCACCCACCATTACGCGGTAGCGCTGCTGCTGTGCGTGGCGTCGGCGGTCATCATCTACAAGCACCGGGTCAACCTCGTGCGCATCGCAAACGGCACGGAGATCAAGGTGCTCGCCTCGGCAAAGGGAAAATACCGCGTCAGATAAAGCAATCGGGGATGTGATTTTTCACATCCCCGGCATTTTCGGAAAGAAAAATTCAGCCTGTGTCATTCTGAGGAACCCGGTGACGAGTGATCCCGACGGTCTTCGCATTCAACCGCGAGCTCCTTCGCTGACGCTCAGGATGACATGACTGAACCGTTACAGAAAGGAAACGATATGAACAAATATCTGGACGTTGCGCCCGAGGTGGCGCAGGCGCTCAGGGACGGAAAGCCCGTCGTCGCGCTGGAGAGCACCATCATCTCCCACGGCATGCCCTACCCCAGAAACGTGGAGACCGCGCTGTTGGTCGAGCAGACCATCCGCGAAAGCGGCGCCG
>CAJOFI010000081.1:0-3053 GCA_905233595.1 uncultured Oscillospiraceae bacterium
GAGCCGGAAAAGCTCGACTGGTGCGTGAAGGAGAACGTGGCGCTGCTGAAGAAGGTGCACGGCATCCACGTTCCGGCGGGCAAGCTCCCCTCCGCGCGGGCAACGCTGCTGGAGGCGGCGGACCAGGTTCAGGGCGCGCTGCCGGAGGGGCTGGGCGAAAAGCTCCTGCGGCTGATCGGGGACGTGCCGGAGACCGACAGCATGATCCACGGGGACTATCACAGCAAGAACATCGTCTATTCCGGCGGGGAGGTCATGCTCATCGACATGGACACGCTCTCGGTGGGCGATCCCATCTTTGAGCTGGGACAGATGTACAACTCCTACGTCGGCTTCAGCGAGCTCAACCCCGAGCAGTTTCGCAGCTTCCAGGGCTTCGCGCCCGAGCTGGGCAGAGCGCTCTGGAAAAGGAGCCTCGCGGGCTATCTCGGAACGGACGAGCCCGAGGCGCTGCGCCTTGCCGAGGAGAAGATCCGCGTGATCGCCTACACGCTGCTCATCAGCTGGGCGCCCGCCCCGGAGGAGGCGACCGAGCGCGACCGCGCGGAGCTTGCGCTCTGGACGCGGGAGCTGTGCGAGCTTCTGGGGCGCGTGGACTCCCTCTCCCTCTTTTGAAGCAGAACGGAAAGCCGCTCCCCGCGGGAAAAACAGTTCAGAACATACAATGATAGGGAATGTGAAAAATATTAGGCCTTGTTTGAAAAATAGCGGAATGCACAAATGGCGAGGGATTTTTGCGCCAATTGAGGCGCGAAACCGCAGGCATACTTTGTGTATGGCAAGCGTTTTGTCGTTTTTCAAACAAGGCCTAGTTTACTTAGCCACTGAAAAAGTTCTGAAATAATCTCAAAACGCAAAGCTGGGGCTGTGAAAAAACTCCGTTTTTTCACAGCCCCTTTCGGTTATCGGAACTGATTGCGCTTCTCGTCGTAGACAAAGCCTGCGGAGGCAAGCTTTGCTTCGAGTGCGCCGCGATCCTCGTCCATGTCCTCGCAGAGCGCGTCGAGCGTGGCGTAATCGTCCCGCAGCTTCGTGTTCACGACGCTGAAGAGGATCATCGGGTCCTTTGGCAGCATGGGGTTCTCCTTTTCTTCATGATCGCGTAGTGTCTCAAGCAGCTCTGACTGGGTCTCGAGCGCGTTGTAGATCCCGTCCTCGGACAGGACGCCGCGTCTGAGCGTGGGCGGCAGCAGCCCCGCCTCGTCGGCCTCCCGGTCGCGCCGCCAGTCCGGGCTGCTCAAATAGTCGGCCAGCGCGTTTGCGTCCTCCCGCGCCTGCTCAAGCCGGGAGAGCAGCTCGGAAAAGCGCGCCTGCCAGGCGCAAAGGCGCGCAAGCCGCGCCTCCATTTGGCTGATGCGCTCGAGCTGCTCCATCTCAGAAGCCGAGGCTGTCGTTGACCAGGATCACGTGGACGCGCCCGGCCTGACGCGAAAAGCGCGTGATCAGAAACTGGCAGCAGATCGTGTCGGGCGATTTGCAGTCCATGCAGGAGCCGGTCTTCGCGCAGGGCGTGGAGAGGCCGAAGCGCTGGGCATTGATCGGCGCCGCCACGTTGCGCGCGCGCTTCATCGCGGTGTCGAGGTCGGGACAGACCTTGTTCATGCCCACGATCAGCACAAGCTTCTTCGGCCCGTAGGCCATGGCGGAGACGCGGTTGGCGTTGCCGTCGATGTTGACCATGATGCCGTCCTCGGTGATGGCGTTGGCGCTCGCGAGGAACACGTCCGCGTCGTAGGCCTGGAGGTAGGCTTCCCGCTTGTCGGTGAATTTGTCGCGGTCGATGAACCTGTAGTTCCCGGCCTTGACGGCGTCTGTGAGCCCGATCTCGCTGACGCTCAGAGCGCCGCCCATCGTAACGCTGCTGCCCTCGCCGATGAGCCCGAGCGCGATGTTCAGCGCGGCGGCGCGATCCTCGGCGTAGTAGCCGCTCATATTGCGGCTTTGCAGCCCCTTGATGACCTTCTGCGCCAGAAGCTCATTGCGATGGAAAATGTTTTTGTCCATGTGTATTCCTCCTCTTTTTTTCTCCTATTTCGCGTTTCCGTCTCCTCAAAACTCAAAACTCACATGCTCTCCGGGGCGGAGACGCCGATGAGGCGCAGGGCGTTGTGCAGCGTGATGCGCAGCGCGACGATCAGCCCCAGGCGCTGATTGGTCAGCTCCGCGTCCTCGGGGTTATAGACCTTGGTGCTGTTATAGTAGCTGTGGAAGACCTTGACGAGCGCGAGGATATAGTCGGCGAGCTTGTTCGGCTTGCGCAGAAGCGCGTCGTTCGCGACCTCGGCGGGAAATTCCCCGATCAGCTTGAGAAGCTGCAGCTCCTTCTCGTCGGTGAGGCGCTCGTAGCTCTGCGCGGGGGTAAAGGCGGGCATCTTCGGGTTCGCGAGGATGGAGCACATGCGCGAGTGCGCGTACTGGGCGTAGTAGACGGGGTTGTTGTTGTCCTGGGAGCGGGCCAGCTTGAGGTCGAGATCCATGTGGGTGGACACGTCCTTCGACGCGAAGAACCAGCGCGCCGCGTCCACACCGATGTCCTCGCACAGCTCGCGGATGGTGAGGGCGTTTCCCGTGCGCTTGGACATTTTGACCTCCTTGCCGTCCTCCACCATGCGCACCATCTGAATGAGATCGACCGCGAGCGTCCCCTCCGGGTAGCCCAGCGCCTTGAGCGCCGCCTGCATGCGCGTCACATAGCTGTGGTGATCCGCGCCCCAGAGATCGACGAGGAAGGGGTAGCCGCGCTCGATCTTGTAGACGTGGTTTGCGATGTCCGGCGTCATGTAGGAGAGCGTGCCGTCGCTCTTGCGCAGGACGCGATCCTTCTCGTCGCCGTAGGCGGTGCTCTTGAACCACAGCGCCCCGTCCTGCTCGTAGGTCAGCCCCAGCTCCTCCATGCGTCTGAGGCAGTCCAGGATGCGCTTGCGCCCGTTTTCGTAGAAGAAGGTCTCGTGCATCCAGGAGTCGATCTTCACGCCGTAGAGCTTGAGGTCGCGGTCGATCTTATGAAGCTCCCGCGTCTTGCCCTCCTGCATAAAGTACGCGAGGCGCTCCTT
>CAJOFI010000081.1:3094-7911 GCA_905233595.1 uncultured Oscillospiraceae bacterium
GGTAGCCGCCCTCGGGCAGGGGGTATTCCCGGCCGAAATGCTCAAAGTAGCGCGCGGTCAGGCTCTCGCCCAGCATGACGATCTGGTTGCCCGCGTCGTTTACATAATACTCCCGCAGTACTTCCCAGCCGCTCGCCTCCATCAGACGGCAGATGCTGTCGCCCCAGGCGGCGTTGCGGGCGTGACCGCAGTGCAGGTCGCCCGTGGGATTGGCGGAGACCCACTCCACCAGCACCTTTTTGCCCTTGCCGCTCTCGTTCTCGCCGTAATGCTCCCCGGCGGCGATGACGTCGTTAATAAGGGCGGAGAGGGCGGTGTTTTTCAGCTTGAAGTTAATGAAGCCCGGGCGCGCGACGCTGACGGACTCCGCCTCCGGCAGCAGCGGCGCGAGCTTCGCGGCAAGCTCTTCGGCGATCACCAGCGGGTTCTTGCGCAGCGTGCGTGCAAGCTTCATCGCGGCGGAGGTGGCGTAGTCCCCCAGTTTCGGATCCTTCGGCGTCTCGACGACGAGAACGCTCTCGTCCAGCTCCAGCGCGTACAGCTCCCTCGCCGCCTGCTGCAGCGCCGTGAAAATTTTCAGTTCAAAATCACTCATGTTCTTCCTCCTGTATCCTCAGCCCCCGCACCGCGAAAGCATCATGACTCTTGAAGAACTATTTTACCATAAGGCCGCGAAATACACAAGTGCGGATTTCCTGGCTTTCGCACCTTGCGCTTCCCGGCGCTGGCGGATATAATGAGCGTATCAACACCAAGGAGGCGTTACTATGATTCGACGCAGCGGCGAAAAAACCGTAGAAACCAAAAAGCTCTTCAACGGCGAGGGGCAGGTCATCATTGAGAGCATCCTGAACGGCGCGCCGGAGATGTACGGCAAGGGGCGCGCGTTCACCCACTCCATCCTCAAGCCCGGGTGCGAGATCGGCTGGCACGTCCACCACGGCGACGGCGAGACCTATTACATCCTGCGCGGGCGCGGGCTGTATAACGACAACGGCGCCGAGTACGAGGTCGGCCCCGGGGACGTGACCTTCGTGGACGACTTGCAGGGGCACGCGCTGAAAAACATCGGCGAAGAGGATCTGGAGACCATCGCGCTGATCCTCTACAAGTAATCTCAAACCCCACTGGCCACAAAAACCACGGCTGAGAAAAACGAGTTTTTCTCAGCCATGGTTTTTTTAATGTGTTCGGAGATGTTCTCGGCGGACGGCGCGGCTCAGGAATCGAAGAACTGCTGCCCGTCCCCGGTGATGAGGCGCTCGGTCTTCGGGTACTCGAAGATCTCCGGCTTCCCGGCGTTTTGGATCAGATAATCGGCAAAGATCGCCGCGTACCACTTCGCCATGTTGAGGTTGTGCATGAGATAGTGGCCGCAGTTCTTCGCCGTCGCGCCGGGGACGCTCTCGCTCTGCCCGACCGCCTGGAAGGCTCTGAGGATCAGATCATAGATCTCCCGCGGCTCCCGGCTGCCCTTGAGCAGCAGATAAAAGCCGGTCAGGCAGCCCATCGGCCCCCAATAGACGATCTTGTCCTTCCAGTCCGGGTCGTTGCGCAGGAAGGTCGCGATGATGTGCTCAAGCGAGTGCATCGCCGCCACGTCGATCGCGGGCTCCTTGTTCGGTCTCGTCAGTCTGATGTCATAGGTCGTGACCGTGCCGGTGCCGACCTCGTCTGTCCGGCTCACGAAGATGCCGGGAATGATGGCTCTGTGGTCAACGGAAAAGCTCGGGATCATTGCGCATCGTCTCCTCGTATTTTGATTGCGGCGCAAGGCCGCCGCTCAAAATTGGGGCTGTGAAAAACGTGATTTCCACAGCCCCAATGCTTTGATCAATCCATGATCTCCACGGAAACTTTTTTGCCCTTTCGCTGGGCGACGGCCCGCATAAGGATACGGATCTGCTTGACGATCCTGCCCTGCCGGCCGATGACCTTGCCCGTATCGCCGTCGGCCACGCGAACCTCATACACGGTTTCGCCGTCGGCTTTGCGCTCGGTCACAGAGACCTCGTCGGGATGATCGACCAGGCTCTGCACGATGTAGGTCAAAAGTTCTTTCATGCCGGTAGAAACTCCTTCTTAGGCCTCGACCTTCTTGAGCAGGCCGCGGACGGTATCGGTGGGCTGTGCGCCGTTGGCGATCCAGTACTCCACGCGGTCCATCTTGACGTTCAGCTTGCTGCCGTCGGCCATGGGATCGTAAACGCCCAGCTCCTCGATGAAGCGGCCGTCGCGGGGGCTGCGGGAATCCGCAACAACGATGCGGTAATAAGGAGCCTTCTTGGCACCCATTCTGCGAAGTCTGATTTTAACCATTGTATCTTCACCTCCATAATAAGTCTCAAATATATTACAAGCGGCGCAAACCGCGTGTAAGCAATTTTTCCGCGCGATCAGAAGCCAAGGCCGGGGAAGCCGCCGCCCATACCGGGGAGGCCGCCCATCTTGCCCATCTTCTTCTGGAGCTTGCGCATGTTCTTGCCGGAGAGCTGCTTCATCATCTGCTGCATGGCGTCAAACTGCTTGATGAGGCGGTTGACGTCCACCACCGAGGTGCCGGAGCCCGCGGCAATGCGCTTTTTGCGGCTGGAATTGAGGATGGCGGGGTTCTCGCGCTCGGCCCTGGTCATGGAGAGGATGATGGCCTCCTGCCGCGCAAGCGCCTTTTCATCCATCTTCGCGCCCTTGAGCGCCTTGGCGTCCATCCCCGGGATCAGCCCCGCGAGGTCGCCGAGATCGCCCATGTTCTTGAGTTGCCCCATCTGCTCGAGATAGTCGCTGAGCGTGAAGCGGTTGGCGCGCAGCTTCTCCGCCGCCTCGAGCGCCTTCTTCTCGTCAAAGCTCTGCTCCGCCTTTTCGATCAGCGTCAGCACGTCGCCCATGCCGAGGATGCGGCTTGCCATGCGGTCGGGGTGGAAGGGCTCGATCATATCGAGCTTCTCGCCCACGCCCATGAACTTGATGGGCTTGCCGGTCGCCGCGCGGATGGAGAGCGCCGCGCCGCCTCTCGCGTCGCCGTCGAGTTTGGAGAGCATCACGCCCGTGACGCCCAGCGCCTCGTCAAAGGCGGTGGCGGCGTTCACGGCGTCCTGGCCGGTCATCGCGTCCACCACGAGCAGGATCTCCGCCGGCTCCACCGCGTCGCGGATGTTCTTGAGCTCCTGCATGAGCTGCTCGTCAATGTGCAGCCGCCCCGCGGTATCGAGGAAGACAAGGTCGTTGCCGTGCTTCTTCGCGTGCTCGATGGCGGCCTTGGCGATGTCCACGGGGTCTGTCTGCCCCATCTGGAAGACGGGGATATTGAGCTGCGCGCCCACGGTCTCAAGCTGCTTGATGGCGGCGGGGCGGTAGATGTCGCAGGCGACGAGCAGCGGGCGCTTGCCCTGCTTGCGCATGTACCCGGCGAGCTTTGCGCCGTTTGTGGTCTTGCCCGCGCCCTGCAGACCCACCAGCATCACCACACTCGGGGACTTCGGGCCGATATTCAGCTTCTGGTTCTCGCCGCCCATGAGCTTGCACAGCTCCTCGTTGACGATCTTGATGACCATTTGGGCGGGGTTGAGCGCCTCCAGCACGTCCGTACCCACGGCGCGCTCGGTGACGGACTTGGTGAAGTCCTTGACGACCTTATAGCTCACGTCGGCCTCGAGCAGCGCCATGCGCACCTCGCGCATCGCTTCCTTCACGTCGCCGGAGCTGAGCCGCCCCTTGCCGCGCAGCCGCTTGAAGGCTGCGGTCAGTTTATCGGATAAGCTTTCAAACGCCATCTATACTATCCTCATGCAAAGCTGTCGAGCAGCTTCAAAGCCTCCTCCGCCAGCCTCCGGCTCTCGCCCTCGCTGCGCTCACGCAGCGAAAGGAGCGTTTCCCGCAGGCGCTCCTGCGCCTCGCGGTTCTGTGTGAAGCGGCGGATCAGCCCGGTCTTCTCCTCGATCTGGCGCAGGGCGCTCTCCGCGCGGCGGATGTTGTCCCACACGCCCTGGCGGGAGATGCCGCTCTGCTCCGCGATCTCGGAGAGAGACAAGTCCTCGTTGAAGTGCAGATCATAGCACTCGCGCTGTTTCTCGGTCAGAAGCTCGCCGTAAAAATCCAGCAGCATCGACTGCATCAGCCGATCCTCCCGCATACGGCACCCCTCCTGTCAAGCTTTTCAGCTTCACAGAGTATACACGCTTCTTTTCCGTCTGTCAAGTGTTTTTTCTTTGCAGCGTGACGAGTAGTGGTCAATGGTCAGTGAAAAATGAATAATTAAGGTGTTATTATAATCCGTCCCAGAAGGGGACACCATAACTATTCACTATTCATTCTTCATTCTTCAGTCTTCAGTCAAGTATAAAATCTCCTTCCCTGTCAAAAATAGGATGTGACCAATTTTTGCAAGGAGTTTACCATGGATCAGAAGCTCTCCCCATACATTGAAGACGGGCGGCTGCGGGACTATGCCGCCTCCACCGCGCGTCTGCTGCGCCCGTCCGGCTCTGCGCGCGGCAAGAGCGCCCTGCGCCATCTCAGGCAGCGCATGCGCGAGATCCGCCGCTGCCACGACGCGGTGCAGCGCCGCTACCGGGACACGCCCGAGATGCCTCGCGCCTGCGAGTGGCTGCTCGATAACTTCTACCTCGCCAAGCGCGAGTACCTCGAGAGCGCGCAGAGCCTGCGCGCATCGAAGCACCTTCGCCTCTGCGAGGAGGGGCTGATGATCCTCGCGCTCTGCCGAAGCCTCGTGCGCGCGGGGCACGGCGCCGTGACGGAGGAGCGCTGCCGCGCGTTTCTGGACGGCTTTCAGTCCGTCACGGTGCTGCACCGCGCCGAGC
>CAJOFI010000082.1 GCA_905233595.1 uncultured Oscillospiraceae bacterium
CCCGCAAAGTATTCTTTCATCATTTCAATCACACCTTTCGATGCAATTGAACCATGTTTTCTATGTTATGTCAACTTGTTTTTTCATGCGTATGCCGTGAGGATGTGCCAAGTAGCCGTTGTCATTCCCGGTCTTTTGTGGTATACTATAGTCTGTAAATTTATGCGCAAGGGCGCTTCAAGGGGGAGGGATCGGCATGTCGGCCTCGGCGCTTTTTCTGGACTATATGCTCAAGGCCTCGAAATACGCGCTCATTCTGCTGAGCATCGCGATCCTCGTGCGCTGCATCCGCTCCCTTCTGCGCGAGCAGTACGAGCCGGAGACCTGGGCCTACATCCGCACGGGCGAGGGACGGCTGCCGGTGCACCACTGGGAGGTCATCCTCGGGCGCGCCCGCAGCGCCGACGTGCGCATCGACAAGAAGGGCGTGAGCCGCGTGCACGCGGTACTGGCGCGAAACGACCACGGCATCTGGCAGATCTACGACATCTTCGCGCGCAGCGGCGTCTGGGTCAACGGCGAGCGCGTGGGCGACCGGGGCATCCGCGTGAGCGACAGGGACGTCATCAACCTCGGCGGCGTGAACGTGCGCTTCCAGGAGGTGTCGCTGGAGCGGCGCGAGAAGCTGGAGGAGAAGCGCAGCGCCCCCGGGCGGCTGACCTCCCCGGCGGTGACGCTGCTGGAGCTGACGCTCTTCCAGCTCTTCCTGCTGCTGCAGCACGCGATGAGCGCCAAGCCCGAGCAGCTTCCGGGCATCGCGCTGGGCTTCCTCTCCCTTTCGATCATGCAGTGGAGCGGCTACAACGCCATGCGCGTCATCGGGCGCAGCGGCTTTGAGGTGGAGACCCTGGCCTTCTACCTCTCGAGCCTCGGCATGTCGGTGGCGGCCTCCTCCACGCCGGACGATATGTACAAGCAGATTCTGCTGACCCTCGCGGGGGTGGTTTTGTTTTTGCTGATGGGCTGGTGGCTGAGGAGCCTCGACCGCACGGAGGCCACGCGCTTGCCCGTCGCGGCACTGGCGCTGATGCTGCTTGCGGTGAACGCGGTGTTCTCCGACGTGATCCTCGGCGCGCGCAACTGGGTCATCATCGGCGGCTTCTCCTTCCAGCCCTCGGAGCTGGTGAAGGTGGCCTACGTCTACGTCGGCGCGGCCACGCTCGAGCACCTGTTCCGGGAGAAGAACCTGTACTCCTTCATCGCCTTTTCCGCGATGTGCGTGCTGGCGCTCGCCCTGATCGGCGACTTCGGCACCGCGCTGGTGTTCTTCGTGTGCTTTCTCGTGATCTCCTTCATGCGCTCCGGCTCGATCGCGACGGTCATCCTCTCGATCTCCGGCGCGATCATCGCGGCGCTGCTCGCCGTGAGCGTCCGCCCCTACATCGGCAGCCGCTTCTCCGTCTGGCGCCACGTCTGGGAGGACGTGTACGACAAGGGCTACCAGCAGACCCGCGCCATGTCCGCCGCGGCGGCGGGCGGGCTCTTCGGCAAGGGCGGCGGCGCGGGCTGGCTCAAGGACATCGTCGCGGGCAACACGGACATGGTCTTCGCCGTCATCTGCGAGGAGCAGGGGCTCATCATCGCGCTGTGCATGTGCATGGCGGTGCTGACGCTGGCTTTCTTCGCCATCCGCAGCGCGCGCACCGGGCGCTCGTCCTACTACGCGATCGCCTCCTGCGCGGCGATGACCATGCTGCTGACGCAGCTTGCGCTGAACGTCTTCGGCTCGCTGGACATCCTGCCCTTCACGGGCGTGACCTTCCCCTTCGTCTCGCGCGGCGGCTCCTCGCTTTTGAGCTGCTGGATGATGATGGCCTATATCAAGGGCGCGGACAACCGGCGCGACGCGAGCTTCGCCGTGCGGCCGGGTGAGCGGATGCGCAACGCCCCGCCGCCCGACGACGAGCCGGACGAGGAGGATGAGGAATGAGAAAAATCACACGCCGCGCCTACTCCGTGCTGCTGCTGGCGGTGCTGGTCATCGTGGGGCTGACAAGCTATGTCCTGCGCTACATCGACCACGGGGCGGACTGGGCGCTCTACTTCAACCGCCTCAACTCCGGCTCCTCCGGGGAGCTGCTCGACCGCAACGGCATCGTGCTCGCGGCCTTCTCGGCCAACGAGAACCGCTACGCCGAGGACGCGCTGACCCGCACGGCCAATTACCACGTCACCGGGGACTACTGGGGGCGCACCGGCACCGGCATCCTCTCCACCTACTGGAACAAGATGCAGGGCTTCAGCCTTCTGACCGGCACCACCCGCTCAAGCTCCGGGACAACGCGGCTCTATATCGACGCGGGGCTCAATAACACCGCCTACGCGGGCTTAAACGGCCGCCCCGGCTGCGTGCTGGTGACGAATTACCGCACGGGGGAGCTCGTGTGCATGGTCTCCGCCCCGGCGATCGACCCGGCGGACCCGGACGCCGTGCCCGCCCCCGGCACCTACCTCAACCGCGCGCTCTCCTCGACCTTCGTGCCCGGCTCCATCTTCAAGCTCATCACCGCCGCGGCCGCCATCGAAACCCTCCCGAATCTCTCCGAGCGCCGCTTCTACTGCGAGGGCAGCACCTTCATCGGCGGCGTGGAGATCAAGTGCTCGGGCGAGCACTATACCCAGACCTTTGAGCAGGCGCTGGCCAACTCCTGCAACGTGGCCTTCGCGAAGATCGCGACCCTTGTCGGGCAGGAGAAGCTGGTGGACTACGTGCGCAGCTTCGGCTTTCTCGACCGGCACGCGCTGGGCGACATCCCCACCGCGGCGGGAAGCTTCCCGCTCGAGTTCGTGGGCGACCCGGAGCTGGGCTGGGCGGGCATCGGCCAGTCCACCGACACGGTCAACCCCTACGCCATGCTGCGCTACGTCTCCGCCATCGCAAACGGCGGCATCCTCGTGGAGCCGACGATGGTCAACACCGGCAGGGCGCCGGTGAAGTCCCGCGTCCTCGCGAGCCAGACCGCCGAGAAGCTCAGGGAGATGATGGCCTACAACGTCAGCTACGCCTACGACGGCGACTTCCGCTTCACCGGGCTCAAGCTCTGCGCCAAGACCGGCACCGCCGAGCTGGGCGGCGATCTGACGAGCCACGCCTGGTTCGTAGGCTTCCTCGACGACGAGGAGCACCCCTACGCCTTCGTCGTGCTCGTGGAAAACGGAGGCGGCGGCCTGACCGTAGCGTCCCCGATCGCCGAGCGCGTCCTGCGGCACTGCATGAGAATGGAGTGAAGAGTGGTCAGTGGCCACTTTTCTGAAAGGATCACACAAATGGCAGACATTACCGTCACCTCGCTGGTCAAATCCTTTGAGGTGGGAAACAACATTTTAGACGGGCTGAGCTTCACCGTGAACCCCGGGGAGCGGGTCGGCATCCTGGGCGTGAACGGCTGCGGGAAGACGACGCTCTTTCGCATCCTCGTGCGGGAGCTGGACTATGACGAGGGACAGGTCGCGACCGCGCCGGGAAAGCGCATCGGGCTGATTTCCCAGATCCCGGTCTACCCCGAGGGCTGGACGGTGGAGGACGTGCTGAAGGAGGCGCACCGCCGCCTCTACACGATGCAGGCGCGCATGGACGCGCTCACCGAGCAGATGGAGCGCGACAGCTCCCCCGCCCTCCTGCAGGAGTACGACCGGCTGAGCGCGGAGTTTCAGCGCCTCGGCGGCTACACGATGGAGAGCGACCGCAACCGCGTGGCAAACGGCCTGCAGATCCCGCTCTATCAGCGCGCGCAGCTCTTCGACTCGCTCTCCGGCGGGGAGAAGACCCGCGTGAACCTCGCGCGGCTGATCTTGGAGGACACGGACATCCTCCTGCTCGACGAGCCGACGAACCACCTCGACCTGCGCGCCACCGAATGGCTGGAGGACTATCTGCTGCACTTCAAGGGCACCGTTCTCGCCATCAGCCACGACCGCTGGTTCCTCGACAAGGTGGTGCAGCGCTGCGTGGAGATCACGGAGGGCAAGGCGGAGTTCTACTCCGGCAATTACAGCTTCTACGTTGAGGAGCGGCAGCGCCGCTTCGAGGAGAAGCTCAAGCAGTACGAGAAGGATCAGGCGAAGATCGAGCAGCTCCGGCGCGCCGCCGAGCAGATGCACCTCTGGGCCTTCATGGGGGCGGATAAGCTGCACAAACGCGCCTTTTCGATGGAAAAGCGCATCGAAAAGCTCTCCAAAAGCGAAAAGCCGCGCGAGCAGAAAAAGCTCTCCGTAAAGTTCCGGCAGCGGGAGTTTGAGGGGGACGAGGCGCTCGTGATCGAGGGCGTGGAGAAGAGCTTCGGCGAAAAGCGCCTGTTTCACGACCTCTCGCTGAGCGTCACGGGCGCCGAGCGCATCGCCATCGTGGGCGACAACGGCACCGGCAAATCCACGCTCTTAAAGCTCATCCTCTCCGAGGAGACGCCCGACGCCGGTTACTTAGCCCTCGGCCCCGCCGTGCGCAAGGCCTATCTGCCCCAGATCGTGCGCTTTGCGGTGGACGAGCGCACGATGCTCGACACCATGCTCTACGATTGCCGCGTGGAGCCGCAGCAGGCGCGCGACCGCCTCGCGGCTTTCGGCTTCCGGGGGGAAGATGTATTCAAGCCCGTGGGCACCCTCTCCGGCGGAGAGAGGAGCCGCCTCAAGCTCTGCGAGCTGATGGGCGGGGACATTAACCTTCTCATCCTGATGGAGGACGCGCTCTCGGACTACGAGCAGACCCTGCTCTTCGTCTCCCACGACCGCTGGTTCATCGAGAAGTTCGCCGGGCGCATCTGGGCGCTCGAGGACGGGGAGCTGACGGATTTTCGCGGCGGCTGGGCGGAATACACCGCCTGGAAGGAGCGGCAGAACGCGCTCCGGCAGGCCGCGCCCAAGCCCGTCAAAAAAGAAAAGGAGAAAAAGCCCCACGTCCCGAACAGCGAAAAGCTGATCGCGAAGGCCGAGCGGGAGATCGCCCGGCTGGAGGAAAAGCTCGCCGCGCTCGAAAAGGAGGCGGAGCAATACGCCTCGGACTACCAGAAGCTCATGGAGCTGGAGGCGCAAAAGGACACGCTCAACGACGAGCTTCTGGCGCTATATGAAAAATGGGAGGAACTCAACGCGTGAAAAAATACCTTTTGCTGATCGCCGCGGCGCTGCTCCTGCTGCTGGGCGTGGCACTGTACGCGCTGCTGCCCGGGGCGGGAGAGGCCCCCTTCTGGCTTGCGGGGCTGGCCGTGGTGCTGGTGCTGCTGCACTTTCGTAAAAGCTGGGTCGGACTCTGCGCGACGCTGGGCGGCACGGCCTTTCTCCTGCGCTTCGTGCTGCGCGGCTACGCCTGGTGGGGCTACGCGCTGCTCTTCTGCGCGGCGCTCATCCTGCTGCACCGCTTCGCGCCGCCGCTGCTCTGGAAGCTCACGGTCATACTGACCTGCGTGGGGCTTCTGTACTTCTGCGCGGTCGAGGCGCCCATCATCAAAAACGCCCGCACCGACAAAGACCCCGAGCGCCCCTACCTCATCGTATTGGGCGCGGCGGTGTACGGCGACCAGCCCTCGCTGACGCTGGTGCGGCGGCTGGAGGGCGCGCTGGACTACTTAAACCGCTATCCCGAGAGCGTCGCCATCGTCTCGGGCGGCATGGGCAAGGGCGAAACCGTCACCGAGGGGCAGGCCATGTACGACTGGCTCTGCGCCCACGGGGTCGATCCCGCGCGCGTGCTCATCGAGGACAGGGCGACCTCCACGATGGAAAACCTCAAGTACAGCTTCGAGATCATCCGCTCGCGCGGGGACGAGCCTTCGGGCAGCATCGCCATCGTCTCGAGCGCCTACCACCTCTACCGCGCCAAGTGCATGGCGGCACAGCTCGGCGCCTCGGACGCCGCCGGCGTCGCCGCCCCCTGGGGCTATTTCTTCGTCATGCTCAACTACTTCATCCGAGAAGCCTTCGGCGTCACCCATCTCTGGGTCTTCGGCGAGTGAGCAAAAGGAGCCTGGAAAAACACTTCGTTTTTCCAAGCTCCTTTTGCAGTTTTCAGTTAGACGGCGTATCATTTCTGAAAACCGAAATCTGCTTAGGCGCCAACAGTGCCCATGGCGCGCATGCGGTCGCGGGCGTTGGTGACGTGGAGGGTCATGGCCTCGTTCGCGGCCGCCCCGTCGTGGGCGCTCAGCGCGGCGAGGATCGCCTCGTGCTCCACCACCGACTGCAGGGCGCGGCTGTGCTTGCTGACGGAGGCCATGCGGAACTTCGTCATCTTCTTGTGCAGGCTCAGCAGCGTGTCCATCAAAGCGCGGCTGCCGCAGGCGCGGTACACCAGCTCGTGAAAGCGGGAGTCGAGGTTCTTGATCTGGTCGGAATGCCCGCCGTCGGGCTTCTCGGTGTAGTAGCGTTGCAGCTCCAGCGTGTCGCGGATCTCGCCCAGCTCCGCCTCCGTGATGCGTTTTGCCGCCCACTCCGCCGCCAGCCCCTCGATGCGGATGCGGATCTCGTACATATCCAGCATGTCCTCCTGCGAGATGCCGACCACCGTGACGCCGCGCCCCGCCTCCTCCAGGATATGCTCCTGCTCCAGACGGCGGATCGCCTCGCGGATCGGGG
>CAJOFI010000083.1 GCA_905233595.1 uncultured Oscillospiraceae bacterium
GGCAAAGCGCTTGACCGGGGGCGTCGCGAGCCAGGAGATGGCAAGCGCCGTGCCTGCCGCAAGCAGCAGCCGCAGCCATAAAGCCAGGTTCAGAAACATTCTCTCTTACTCCGATTTCAGCGGGCGACCAGCCCGACCTTTTTGTAGACCTTGCGCAGGGTCTTGTTCGCGATGCGGGAGGCGCGCTCCGCACCGTTTTTGCACAGCGCGTCGAGATAAGCCTTGTCCTTCATGATCTTCGCGGCCTCCTCGCGGATGGGGCGCAGGGTTTCGATGACGGCCTCGCCCACGGCGGGCTTGAAGACGCCGTAGCCCTTGCCCGCAAACTCGCGCTCGATCTCGTCAAAGCTCTCGCCGGTCACGGCGGCGTAGATGCTCATGAGGTTTGCCACGCCTGGCTTGTTCTCCGGGTCGTAGCGCACGCAGTTCTCGGTGTCGGAGTCGGTGACGGCGCGCTTGAACTTGCGGGCGATGTCCTCGGGCTTGTCCATCAGGCAGACGCGCCCGTTGCCCACCTCGTCGGACTTGGACATCTTGCTGCGCGGGTCGAGCAGATCCATCACGCGCGCGCCCACCTTGGGGATGTAGGGCTCGGGAACCTTGAAGGTCTCGCCGTAGAGATTGTTGAAGCGCTGCGCCACGTCGCGCGTAAGCTCCACGTGCTGCTTCTGATCGTCGCCCACGGGGACGAAGTCCGGCTGATAGAGCAGGATGTCCGCCGCCATCAGCGAGGGGTAGGTGAAGAGGCCGCCGTTGATGTTGTCGGCGTTCTTGGCGCTCTTGTCCTTGAACTGGGTCATGCGGCTCAGCTCCCCGAACATCGTGTAGCAGTTGAGCACCCAGCCCAGCTCCGCGTGCGCGGGGACGTGGGACTGGATGAAGAGCGTGTTCTTCTCCGGGTCGAGCCCGCAGGCCACGTACTGCGCAAGCTGCTCAAGCGTGCGGCGGCGCAGGTCGGCGGGGTTGTTGCGCGTGGTGAGCGCGTGCAGGTCGGCCATGAAATAGTAGCAGTCAAACTGCTCGGCGCGCTCGGCCCAGTTTTTGATGGCGCCGAGATAGGAGCCCAGCGTCAGATCGCCGGTGGGCTTGATGCCGGAGAGCATGACCTTCTTTGCCTGTGCGTTGATCGTATCCATAAATCCACCTCTGTCGTGCGTTTTTCACTTCTTATTGCAAAATAGTATTTTAGCAAAAGAAATGCATCTTGACAACAGGGAAAATGTAAAATATGATAAGAAAGCGCCCGGAAGGCGGCAGGGGCAGCGGACAAGCCCCTCTCGCCGCTCCCCCCGGAGGGGGAGCCAATAAGGAAAGGAGATTGTGAAATGGACATGACATGGTTTGAGGAGATGGAGGCGCGCATTCCCAAGGGGAAGGTGCGCACGCGCTTTGCCCCCTCTCCCACCGGATATATGCACGTCGGCAACCTGCGCACGGCGCTTTACACCTGGCTGATCGCCCGCCACGCGAACGGCACCTTCATCCTGCGCATCGAGGACACCGACCAGGGGCGTCTCGTTGAGGGCGCGGTGGACGTGATCTACAAGACGCTCACCGAATGCAAGCTCGACCACGACGAGGGCCCGGACGTGGGCGGCCCTGTCGCGCCTTATATCCAGACCGAGCGCAGGGGCTTCTACGGCAAGTACGCGGAGCTGCTCATTGAGCGCGGGCACGCCTACCGCTGCTTCTGCGAGAAGACCGAGAGCGAGGAGGATTCCGGCGAGTTCGACCGGGGCGACGACCCCTGCCGCGCCCTCTCGCGCGAGGAGGCCGACCGCCGCGCCGCGAATGGCGAGCCCTTCGTCATCCGCCAGCGCATCCCCCACGAGGGGACGACCACCTTCCACGACGAGATTTTCGGCGACATCACCGTGGACAACAGCACCCTCGACGACCAGGTGCTCATGAAGCGGGACGGGCTGCCCACCTACAACTTTGCAAACGTCGTGGACGACCACATGATGGGCATTACCCACGTCGTGCGCGGCAGCGAGTACCTCTCGAGCGCACCGAAGTACAACCTGCTCTACCAGGGCTTCGGCTGGGACGTGCCGGCCTACGTGCACTGCTCGCCGGTCATGCGCGACGCGCACAACAAGATGTCCAAGCGCCACGGCGACCCCTCCTACGAGGATCTGATCGCGCAGGGCTATCTGACGGAGGCGGTGCTCAACTACGTGGCGCTGCTGGGCTGGAGCCCGCGCGGCGAGCAGGAGATCTTCTCTCTCGACGAGCTCAAAGAGGTCTTCGAGATGAGCGGCATCTCCAAGTCCCCTGCCATCTTCGACATGGAAAAGCTTCGCCACTTCAACAGCGAGTACATCCGCGCGATGAGCCCCGAAGCCTTCGCGAAGGTCGCGGAGCCCTACATCCGCCAGGCGGTGAAGAACCCCGCCATCGACCCCGCCGCCATCGCCGCCCTGCTGCAGCAGCGCACCGAGGTGCTGACCGAGATCCCCGAAAAGCTGGATTTCTTCGATTCCCTGCCCGAATACGGCACCGAGCTTTTCGTGCACAAGAAGTCCAAGTCCGACGCGGCCTCCTCTCTCGAGGTGCTGGAGAAGGTGATCCCGCTCTTCGAGGCGCTGGAGAGCTGGGACGATGAGAGCATCCTGAACACGATGGTCAGGCTCGCCGGGGAGATGGACGCGAAGAACGCCAAGGTCATGTGGCCCGTGCGCATCGCGGCGGCGGGCAAGGCCGTCACCCCCGGCGGCGCGGTGGAGATCTGCCGCATCCTCGGCCGCGAAGAGACCCTGCGCCGCCTGCGCATCGCGGTAGAGAAGCTGGCATAAAAGCCCCGGTTTTCAGTCTTCAGAATTCAGTTTTCAGACAGGAAAGCGGTAAGAAAAGCGTAACTGCAATCAACGGCCAATGAACCCGGCTTCCCCGTATTATACCGCGGCAGCATTGTTTTAACATTTTTCGCTCTCTTTTCTAAAAACTATAAACTGAAAACTGAAAACAAAAAACGGAGGGGCTGTGAAAAACAAAGTTTTTTCACAGCCCCCCTGCTATGGCGCGATGAGTTCCTTGAGTGTCTCTACATCCTGACGGGTGCGCTTGTCGGTTGTTTCCAAACTGCGTATATTGCTGATAGCGTGAAGTATGGTGGCATGATTTCTGCCGCCCAGTTTCTTACCTATCTGCACGATGCTCTCGTCGGTCATGTTGCTTGCCAGGTACATGGTAAGCTGACGGATGTAGGAGATAGGTTGTTTGCGAGTGCGCGAAACAAGTGTGTCGTGAGAAATCTTGAAGTGCTCGCATACCACAGTGCAGATGGATTCGAAAGTAATGCCTTGCTCTGTGTGTTTCTTCACCTTGAAACGTGGCATGATCTTCTTTACGAGTTTCATGTCTATGTCGCAGTTGTCAACCACAGAATAAGCCATCAGTGAGTTAACGAATCCCTCTAAGTCGCGGATGCTATCATTTACGTTTTCAGAAATATATGTTACTATTTCATCGGAAATGCAAAGTCCTTCTTTTCTCACTTTTGCCTGCAGGATAGCATGGCGCAATTCCTGAGTCGGTTTTTCAATCTCTGCCTGGAGTCCCCACTTGAAGCGTGTGAGCAGACGTTCTTCCAGTCCGAGGATGTCGATAGGAGGACGGTCGGCTGTAAGGATGATCTGTTTTTTGTTCAGGTGTAGGTGATTGAAGATATGGAAGAATGTGTTCTGGGTGTCTTGCTTTCCCGACAGTTCGTGTATGTCATCGATGATGAGTACGTCGATGGTCTGATAGAATGCGATAAAGTCGTTGCGCACATTCTTTCTTACCGCATCAGTCCACTGTACCATAAACAGGTGGGCTGATACATAGAGTACACGCAATTGCGGGTGTAGCTCTTTGATTTTTAATCCGATGGCATTCACCAGGTGGGACTTGCCGCATCCTGACGGACCGAATATGAATAGTGGATTGAATGTCTTTGCCGGAGTCTTGGCAATTGCTTCGCCAACGGAACGCGCCAGGCGGTTGCTCTCTCCCTCGATATATGTGTCGAACGTGTAACTCGTGTTCAGGTGCGAATCGAAGTCGCTGGGGTTGGAGTTGCCCAGCATGTTGGGGGAGATGTTGGCAGGACGCTCCACTCTGGGAGTGGGGATTGCAGCCTTTCGTGTGCCTTCCTCATCTACGGTTGTACCAGTACTCTTATCCTTCAATACACGATAGAAGAGCGATACGTTGCCGAAACAACGGTGTAGAGTAGTGCGCAGGAGATTCAGGTATTTCTCTTCGATGACGTCTTTCACGAAAGCACTAGGAACATTCAATATCAGTTTGCCCTCTGTGAAACTGCCAAATTCCACAAAGGCAAAGATAGTGTTGTATTGTTCCATGGAGATATTGTCGCGTATGATTTGGCGACATTGCTCCCATCTGCTTCTGTAATCAGTTGTCATCAACGATTATAAGTTTTTTTTATAAGGTTTAAGTCTCTTATAGGTTATTAGATTTTTCTCTTTCTACTCCGATCTGTTATTATATTATATAATGTACATAGTCGGGGTGTCTTAGTTTGACAATGCAAATTTCAGACTTTAATTTTATTCTACAAAATCTTCCTTGCCTCTCGTTTTTTC
>CAJOFI010000084.1 GCA_905233595.1 uncultured Oscillospiraceae bacterium
CACGCCCTGCACCATGTAGGTGCTCACGATCACCGCGCCGGACTTGAAGCCGGTGAGATCGCCCTTGCGCTCCGCCCACTCCTCGGGGACGCGCAGGCTCATGGCGATAAAGCCCAGGGCGATGCCGTGGTACACGAGCATCTCCATCAGCGCCGCGTCCAGGCGGACAAGCCCGAGGTACTTTGCGATGAGCAGCAGAAAGCCCGCCAGCACGGCAATGGGCATCAGACTTTTGCGGATCAGCGGGATCCTCTGACGCAGCAGATTCGCCAGCATGATGGCGGCGGCGATCAGCCCAAGCTGGATGACGACGTTCCAGAGGGCATGGTTGGCGGCGGAATAGTCCATTTACTGTGTCTCCTTCCAGATTTCCAGATATTTGCGGAGATTCGCGCCCTTTTCGGAACGAATCTGATAATAGCGCTCCCGAAAGCTGAAGAGCAGCAGATCGCTCTGCACCGGCGCCATGCCGCGAATTTCCGCGAGCGGGAAGTTCTCCGCCCCGCAGCAGAGCCGATCCGCGTACTGCCGCAGCGCGCCCCGGGCGATCAGCGTCTCCCCGTGGTCGGGCGCGATCTCTGTGAGCGTCAGCTCCTCATCGGAGAAAAGCGCCTCCCCCTCCGGCACAAAGTCCCGTTCGCGCAGCGCCTTCCTCTGCCAGCGCTCCCAGTCCGCGACGGTCTCAAAGGGCTGGGCGGGGGAGAAGAAGCCGGTCGGGAGATAACGCAGCGTAAAGCCGCAGGTGCAGAAAATACGGTCGTTTCGCGTTTGAAGCGTTCCCACCCGTTTGCAGCCGGGGCAGAGGTACATCGCGCGCTCCAGCCCCTCGGCAAGGCGTTTGCCCGGTCCCAGGCATCTTCTGAAATATCCCGCTCAATCAGAGCGTTGATCTCCTGCGGTTTCATTTCCTTCAGCGCTTCAGGTGGATAGATTCCCACCGGATGTCCGTATATCGCGCCGCGGCGGCTTTTTTTCGCCCATCGCGGTTTGCTGAGGTAACCGCCCTCCAGCCGGTAGGTGACGAGCGACGCCCCGGAGACCTTCGCAAGCTTCCCCGTGGCGGGGAAGACGCGCTGATTTTGCCCGTCCCAGCACTGCTCCCCCTCGGCGAAGAGGCAGACCGAGTGCCCCGCGCGCAGCTGCCGCAGGCAGGCCTTCACGGTGTCGGTGCCGGTGGTGGCCTTGCGGCGCGGGATCGGCGCGACCAGCCAGTAAAGCAGCTTTGACACGAAGCCCAGGCGGAACAGGTGCTCGCTTGCGACGAAATAGACCTGCTTGTGCCGCAGGCTCGTGGATACGAGCAGCGGATCCCAGGCGTTGACGTGGTTCGGCACGAGCAGCACGGGGCCGTCCACGCTCAGCTCCTCATGGCGCATATTGAATTTTATGCGCATAGCGCGCTCGACCACCGGGTACAGCAGCCGCCAGACCCGTTGGTGCCGTTCGTATTCGCCCATAGCCTTGCCCCCCGGAAGAAGCTGTCTTCTGACTCCATATCCTACCACAAAGCCGTGCTTCTGACAAGAAAAAAGGAATATGAAAATAAGGAACTGTGCAGAAATAAATTGTGCAAAGATGGCGTAGGATTTTTCGCCTGTAGCGAGGCGGAAAATCGCAGGAATACTTTGTGTATTTCAAGCGGAACAGTTCCTTATTTCGGAACAGTTCCTAAGAGGCTTTGCGCCCTGACCCTCCTCAGTCGGATCGGCGCGCCGATCATAAACAGGGCAGCGATCAGAAACCAACAAGCTACCGGAGCGTCAGGCAAAGAGACCCCCTGGGGCAAAAGCGCAAGCGGAAAACAGAGAAAAGCGAAACGGCAACGAAACCTTTCCGCCGGGAAAGCAAGCGGATAAAGAAAAAACAGCTTGATTTCAAAACGAAATCAAGCTGTTTCTCTGGCGCAGAAGGAGGGATTTGAACCCTCGCGCCGGGTCTAAACCGGCCTACTCCCTTAGCAGGGGAGCCCCTTCGGCCTCTTGGGTACTTCTGCAAGCCGCTTATGTATAGTATCACAGACACGGCGGCTTGTCAAGAAAAATGTTTGCGGCGCATGAGAGTCGGCGCGTCAGCGTTCCGCGCGCATCTCCAGGGATTTGAAGTAGCGGCTGCCCGCCTCGCGGGACTCGCGCTCCCGCTGCCCGTCGATCTGCTCGTAATGCGCGTCCAGCAGCTCCACCAGCGCCCCGTCCAGCGTGCCGTTCTCCACGTTGCCGCGCATGACGCGCATGGCCTCCTCCCGGTTCATGCCGGCGCGATAGGGTCTGACCTCCGTGATGGCGGAAAAAATGTCCGCCACCGCCATGATCCGCGCGCCGAGATCGAGCCTCTGCGCGTCCAGATGGAAGGGGTATCCCCGGCCGTTGAGCTTCTCATGGTGAAAGCCCGCCCAATCCGCGATCTGCGAGAAGCCCTCGATATCCATGAGGATCCAGCGCGTATAGTAGGGGTGCTCCTTTATGACGTTGAACTCCTCGTCCGTGAGCCGCCCGGGCTTATCGAGGATGCTGTTCGGCACGCGCAGCTTGCCCACGTCATGCAGATAGCCCGCGATCGTGATCATTTTGCATTCTTCCCCGCTCATCCCGGCCAGCTCCGCCAGCGCCCGCGCCGAGGCCGCCACGCCCGCCGAGTGCATCGCGGTGAAGGCGCTGCGATAGTCGATGATGCGGGACATGAGCCGCGTGAGCTTCACTGTCTCGTCCAGGCTGAGGCTGCGGATCGACCCGGTGAAGATGAGCAGGAAGGAGGGATTGAGCGCCACGTCCAGCCAGAGATACTCCCGCCCTGCACAGCGGGAGAAGGCCTCCAGCGCGCGGGGCGAAAACTCCGTCCCCCGTCCCTGCTCCACTGTGTCGCAGATGCGCCTGACCTGGTTGAGCACCGGGACGTTGTAGACGAAGAGACTCGTCACCGCGTCGGCGAGGTGGATGGCCTGCGAAATGTCCATGCAGGTCGAGCAGCAGTGCTTCTCCCCGAGGATGCGCAGATTGTCCAGATAGCTGTTCTGGTTGATGCCGATGATCTCCGCGACGGTGGAGAAGCCCTCCAGATCGCGCAGCATATGCGCCCCCACCGCCGCGACCTCGTGCCGGTGCGCCTCGATTTCCTCCAGCCCCTGCGGCTCGGGCGAGACGACGGAGCCGATGTCGTGCAGCAGCGCGGCGTACACCGTGTTGTTCAGATCCTCGCCCCGCAGCCCCATCTCGCGCCCGATGTGGTAGGCGAGGTAGGCCGTCTGCTCATGGTGGTGCTGCATGGCGGGGTTGATGAGGTTCATCGAAATGGCAAACGCGCTGATGAGATCGCGCATATTGGTAAAGTGCTCGTTCATTGGTTCTGACCTCCGCCGCATGGATGCCTTCATTATAAAAGAGAGGCGCGGCGCTGTCAAAGGTTTTGCGCGCGAGCCGGGGGAAAAATTTGTATGCTTGACCAAAATATTACCCGTTTTTCCGTCGCTTGTAACAATTTCACAAAATGGGCTTCTATTTTTCACGCTCTTGTGCTAAAATAGCGACATGGAAAACGGGCAGCCGTTTTTTGACCGACAGTTTGAAAGGAGTTGGCACAAATGAAGTTCACTTTCACCGAGAAAAAGATGGGTTCCTCTGAGAGTCTGAGAGCCTATGCCGAGAAGAAGATCGGCAAGCTGGATCGCTTCTTCAAGTCCGAGGCGGAGGCTTTCGTCACCTTCAGCCTGGAGCGCGGCCGCTTCCGGGCAGAGATCACCATCCACAACAACGGCCTGTACTACCGTGCAAGCGAACTTACGAACGACATGTACGCCTCCGTTGACTCGGGCGTCGCCGCTATTGAGCGGCAGATCCGCCGGAACAAGACCCGGCTGGAGAAGCGCCTGCGTGACGGCGTTCTGGTGGAGCGTGACGCCGTGCCCTCCTTTGTTCCCGCCGAGGAGGAGGCGGATGAGGAGTTCAAGATCGTGCGCTCCAAGCGCTTCTCGATCAAGCCCATGTCCCCCGAGGAGGCCATTTTGCAGATGAACCTGCTGGATCACGAGTTCTTCGTCTTCCGCAATATGGAAGCCGAGGACGCCATCGCGGTGGTCTACAAGCGCAAGCAGGGCGACTACGGCCTCATCTGCGACGACGGCGAATAAACAGACAGACGCTGAGAGCTTCGGCTCTCAGCGTTTTTTTCTTTGACGAAGCGGCGACGATGCGGTATACTGTAAGAAAAGACGAAGAGGGGAGGGGAGCGGATGAAGAAGGGCTTCCTTTTCGCGCTGCTCTTTGTGCTGCTGCTGTCGCTGGGGCTCGGCGCGGGCGTTCTCGCGGCAAGGCTCAGCGCCCCCGCGCCCAGCCCGACGCCCGAGGCGAGCCCTTCGCCGGAGCCGACGGCGGCGGCGCCGCCCACGGTGCTGCCCGAAGCCTGCGGGCACCCGCAATTTGAAAACGGCGTCTGTCTCCTCTGCGACGCGGCCTGCGTCCACCCCTTCCACGGAACGGACGGGTACTGCCTGCTCTGCGGCGGTTACGTCGGGCACGACTTCGTCGATGGCCGCTGCGCCTGCGGGGCGTGGCGCGAGCGGCGCACCGAGCTTCTGCCCGAGCGCTTTTACGAGCCCTGCGACCAGGAGGGCAGCATCGTCACCTGGAGCTACGAGACGAAGATGTGGGGCAGTGAGCTGCCCGTGACCGTGAAGGCGGATTTCTACGTCCCCTACGGCTACGACCCCGCGAAGCAGTATAACGTGCTGCTGCTCATGCACGGGCTGCGCACGACGCAGCGCTCCTGGCTGGACGAGGAGCTTTCGCTCTCGGACGGGCGCAGCTTCGAGATGCGCTGGGTCTACGATCACATGATCCGCGAGAAGCTCATCGAGCCGCTCATCATCGTCTCGGCCTCGCAGTTTCTGTACAGCGGCGATAACCAGTATAAGAGCAGCTACGAGCAGATGGCCGCGGAGATCCGGAACATGATCCTCCCCTATACGGCGAGCGTGCTGAGCACCTACGCCGCCGCCGGGGACGAGCAGGCGCTCATCGCCGCGCGGGAGCATTTCGCCATCGGCGGCAACTCCTGGGGCTCCTACTACACCTACGACACGGGCATGTGCCAGTGCCTGCCGTATTTCGCAAGCTTCCTCTGCTTTTCCGGGGACGCGGCGACGGGCTACGTGGTGCAGTCGCTCGAGGAGCGGCGGGAGTACCCGATCCGGCTCTACTACGCCGCCGCAGGGGACAGGGACGTGGCGCGCACGGGGGAGGAAAACTGCTTTCACACCATCGTCCCCCTCGTGGAGCGCCTCACGGAGGGCGAAAACGCGATCTGCCATATCTGCACCGGGATGCACGACTGGGATACCTGGTCGATCGAGATCTATAACGCCCTGCAGCTCCTGTTCCAGGAGTGAGCGGGGGCGACAATAAAAGGAGGAAAACCTATGGCTACCAAGACAGTGGGTGAGCTCATCAAGGAAGCCCGCACGGCCGCGAAGCTGAGCCAGGCGGCGCTGGCGGAGGCGGCGGGCGTCTCGGCCTCGGACATCGGCAAGGCCGAGCGGGGCGAGAAGGAGCTGAGCCAAACCGCGCTCAAGGCCATCGCGAAGGCCACCGGCGTGACGCAGAAATCCCTGCTGGACGCGGCGAAGACCGCCGCCCCGGCGAAAAAAGCGGCGAGCAGCGCGAAGAAGACGAGCACCGCCAAGAAGACCGCCGCCCCGGCGGAGGAGCTGACGGCGGCGGAGAAGAGCCTGCTGAACGCCTACCGCAAGGCGGACGCCGAGACGCGCAAGGCCGCGCTCAAGCTGCTGCGCGGCGAGAAGGACGAGGACATCCTCTCCACCCTGATCCAGAGCTTCACGGGCGGCAGCGGCGCGGCTTCGGGGCTGGGCGGCGGCCTGCTCGACCTGCTGGGCACCCTGGGAAAAAAATGAGCGGAAGCATCTTGACAAGAGCGGGCGCGGGGACTATAATACAGGCAATTCCCATTAACATACTTGGATGGTAGGTTTAGACGATATGCAGCATTTCTTCCGATGTTGACGCCATAGATTGAAGCGCTGAATCAGGAACTGTTCCGAAATAACTTGTGCAATCTGGCTTGCCTTTTTCACCTGTAGCTTCGTTGTCAAATCTTGAAATACACAAAGTATTCCTGCGATTTTCGCACAGTTTATTTCTGCACAGTTCCTAATCAAATCTATGGAGGAATCTATAATGAGTAAAATTTTCACGTCCGCGGATCAGCTGATCGGCAAAACGCCCCTGTTGGAGCTGAGCAATCTGGAGAAGAGCGAGGGGCTGGAAGCCCGCGTGCTGGCAAAGCTGGAGTACCTCAATCCGGCGGGTTCCGTCAAGGACCGCATCGCCAAGGCCATGATCGACGACGCCGAGGCGAGGGGGCTTCTGACGCCCGACTCCGTCATCATCGAGCCGACCTCCGGCAACACGGGCATCGGCCTTGCCTCCGTCGCGGCGGCGCGGGGCTACCGCATCATCATCGTCATGCCCGAGACCATGAGCGTGGAGCGCCGGCAGCTTATGAAGGCTTACGGCGCCGAGCTCGTGCTCACCGAGGGGGCGAAGGGCATGAAGGGCTCCATCGCCAAGGCCGAGGAGCTGGCGAAGGAGATCCCCGGCGCGTTCATCCCCGGGCAGTTTGTCAACCCCGCGAACCCCGCCGCCCACAAGGCGAGCACCGGCCCCGAGATCTGGGAGGATACGGACGGCGCGGTGGATGTCTTCGTCGCGGGCGTCGGCACCGGCGGTACGCTGACCGGCGTGGGCGAGTACCTCAAGGAGAAGAACCCCGCTGTCAAGATCGTCGCGGTGGAGCCCGCGTCCTCGCCGGTGCTCTCCATCCAGGGCATCGGCGCGGGCTTCGTGCCCGAGGTGCTCAACACCGCCGTCTACGACGAGGTGATCGCCGTCGAGAACGAGGACGCCTTCGCCGCCGGGCGCAAGGTGGGGCTGAAGGAGGGCGTGCTGGTGGGCATCTCCTCGGGCGCTGCCGTCCACGCGGCACTCACGCTGGCCAAGCGCCCCGAGAACAAGGGCAAGACCATCGTCGTGCTCCTGCCCGACACCGGCGACCGCTACCTCTCCACGCCCCTTTTCGCGGAGTGATCTCAGGCTTCGGCAGGAGATTCTGAAAACGGAAAAACGAAAACCATGACATTGAAAAACGCAGCGTTTCAATGCCATGGTTTTTTCCTTAATCGAAGATCACGCTGCAATCGGGCAGCGCCGCGCGCAGGGCGTCGAGCTGCTCGGGCGTGAGGGGGTTTCCGCTGAGCTTGAGGGTCTTGAGCCCCCGGAGGCGGCTGAGCCCCTGGGTGGAGCTGAGGTTGTTCCCGCTCAGGTCGATCTCCTCGAGCGCGGTGAGCGCGCCGAGCGCCGTCACGTCCTCCAGCTCGTTGTCGCTCAGATTCAGCGAGCGCAGCGTCAGACGGCTCAGCGAGTATTCGAGGCGGAACACGCTCGTCAAGCGGTTCCGGCTCAGATCGAGGCTTACGAGGCTGTCGAGCTTGTCGATCTCCCCGAGGTCTGTGAGGTTCTGCGCGCTGAGGTTCAGCTCGGTGGCTCTTCCCGCCGATCTGCGCGGAGTAGACCAGCTCGGAGTGGAGGATGCTGCAATAGGGGATCATGGATTTGAGCCGCCCGATGGCCTCGTTGCTCAGACCCTCGTTCTCCTCGAGCGCAAGGCTCTTGAGCAGGCTCAGGCTCTCAAAGGCTTGCAGATCCATGTCCACGATGCCGGTATTCTTGAGCTTGAGGCTCTGGAGATTTTGCAGCTTCCCCAGCCCCGAAAAATCGCTCAGCGGGTTGTCGGAGAGATCGAGCGCCGTGAGCGTGGTCATCTCGCCGATGGCCGCCGTATCGGTGAGCTGGTTGCCCGCGAGGTTCAGACTGCGCAGGCGCTTTAAGCCCATGAGCGCACGCGCCTCCGTCAGCTCGTTGTTCGACAGATCCAGAAGCTCGAGCTGCGGCAGGTTCATGAGCGCCTGGAGATCGGTGACGTGGTTGTCGGCCAGCTTGAGCCAGCGCAGCTCCCGGCAGGCGGCGAGCGCCGAGATGTCGCGGATCTCCCGCCCCGAGAGGTCGAGCTGGGTCACGTCCGAGCGGAAGGTGACGCCGCCGAGGCTGATGTCCGCCGCGTCCCCCTCCTTGAGATCGCTGTAGATCGCGCAGGCGGGCAGCGCCTCGGACAGGGCGGTGAGCTGCTCCTGCGTGACGGGGATCGCCCGCAGGCTCAGCATATTGAGATTGCCAAGACCGTAGAGCGGCGAAAAGTCCTCCACGGGGTTTGCGTCCAGATACAGCACCCGCAGCTCACTGAGCGCGGCCAGAGGGCTCAGGTCTGTGACGCGGTTGCCGCTGAGATTCAGCACGTCCAGCCCGCCGAGGCGCGCGAGAGCGGAGACGTCCCGCAGCTCGTTATCCATCAGCGAGAGGTTGTTGAGCGCGTAGAGGCGGCAGACCTCCTCGAGATCCGCGTCGTGCAGCCCGCGCTCGTCCAGCACGAGATCGCTCGTCATGCTGTCAAGGCTCATGCCCAGCACCGTGACGCGGTCAGCCTCCCGGAGGCTGCTGCGCCGGCTGTCGATGGCCGCGATGCGCGAAGCGACCTGCTCGCGCGTCAGATCCATCCCGCGCAGGGTCTCCAGCGCCTTTTCCAGGTTCCCCTGCTCCTCATAGCAGTCGGCCATCAGCAGCAGGCATTCCTCCGTCTCCCGCGCGGCCGCCGCCTTGCGCAGATAGCGCAGGGCGCTGTCCGTATCCCCGGCCTCACGGGATTGACGCGCCAGGGCGAGGTTCTCGGCGTAGCCGTCGGTGCGGGTATAGCGAAGCTGCAGCGCCGCCAGCACCGCCAGCAGCAGCACCGCCGCCACCGTGCCGATCAGAAAGCCCCGGCGCTTTCGCTTCTCCTTCATGCTCAGCCGCCGCCTCGGCTCCCGCCGGGCGATTTCGGGAAGCCGCGGCTCCCGTCGGCCGGGCGCCGCACTGTGGGCGCCGCCGCGTGTGTTCTTCCTCATGGCAGCTTCTCCGCGTTATTCGTTCTCCGTGCTCTCCGCCGTGTCCAGGCTCAGCGTGGGGAAGGAGGGCTCGCTCTCCGGCTGCGCCACAGGCTCCTGCGCCGGCTCCTCCGTCACGGCGGGCTTGCTCCAGGGCTTGACCTTCGGCTCCTTCGTGAGCTTCTTCATCGCGAGCGAGGCGAAGAGCAGCGAGAGCATGATGCCGAGCACGCTCATCTCCTGCATCCCGGCGGCAAAGCTCACGGGGTTCACCGTGTCGCGCAGCCGCATCACGTCCTCGTAGAGATGGTAGGCCAGGGGCAGAAAAAAGAGCGGCACCAGCAGCCATTTCGTGCGGATCAGGGTAAAGACCGTGCCGCAGTAGACGATGGCGACCACCGCGTACAGCAGCAGGCAGAGCAGCATCTGCACGGTGTTTTCAAAGCCGGTGGCCTTGATGACGAAGAAGGCGACGCCGCCCAGCACGGGCAGAAAGGTCGTCCAGAGCGCGGCCTTGCCCAGCGCCGCGAGCAGCACGATGAACACGAGCCCGCTCACGATGGGCAGCAGCACCTGCGTCGCGAGGAAAAAGGAATCGTCCAACAGCCCCAGGCAGCCGATCAGCCGAAAGATGATGGCAAGCCCCATAAAAATCAGCGCGCCCTGCGTCCAGAAGCTGCTGCGTTCCACATAGAATTTGATTTTTGCTTCTTTCATCTCTGTTCCGCCTCGTATAATAAGATTCAGAGCATATTTACGGTGCTCTCTGGAAGCACCAAAAAATAAATCAGCAGGCTTGTTGATGCCCGTGATAAAATGCTGTTAG
>CAJOFI010000085.1:0-2095 GCA_905233595.1 uncultured Oscillospiraceae bacterium
GGAAAACCGCGTCGCCGCCCTCGTCTTCGGCATCCCCGCCGTGAAGGGGCTGGAATTCGGCGCGGGCTTCGCCGCCGCTTCCCTTCGCGGGAGCGAGAACAACGACGCCTTTGCCGTGAAGGGCGGGAGAGTCGTCACGGAGACGAACCGCTGCGGCGGCATTCTCGGCGGCATCACAAACGGTATGCCCCTGCGTTTCCGCGCCGCCTTCAAGCCCACGCCGTCCATCGCGAGAAGCCAACAGACGGTCAATCTGCAATCAATGACGAGCGAGACTCTGAACATCGTCGGCCGCCACGACCCCTGCATCGTCCCCCGGGCGGTGCCGGTGGTGGAGAGCGCGGCGGCGATCGCCGTATACGACGCGCTGCTTGGGCGCAGAAAGGAAGAGAGATAAATGGAGCTACAGGACTATCGCAGGGCGCTTGACGGCATCGACGGGGAGCTTTTGCGCCTCTTTGCCGAGCGCATGGAGATCGCCGCGAAGATCGGCGCGTACAAAAAGGAGAACGGGCTTCCGGTCTATGACCCCGCGCGGGAGCGGGAGATTTTGCTCCGGATCGCGGAGAAAAGCCCCGAGGGGCTGGGGGACTACGCCGTCTCGCTCTACTCGCTGATCTTCGAGCTGAGCCGCGCGAGCCAGAACCGCCTCATGGGCGTAAAGTCCCCGCTCACAAGCGAGATCGAGCGCGCCATTGAGACGACGCCCCCGCTCTTTCCCCAGAGCGCGATGGTCGCCTGCCAGGGCGTGGAGGGCGCTTACGCCCAGCTCGCCTGCGATAAGCTTTTCCGGCTCCCGAACATCTTCTACTTCAAGAGCTTCGAGGCGGTCTTCTCCGCCGTGGATTCGGGGCTGTGTCAATACGGCGTGGTGCCGGTGGAGAACAGCTCCGCCGGGTCGGTCAACGCGGTCTACGACCTCATGATGCGCCACAACTTCCGCATCGTGCGCAGCGCGCGCCTCAAGGTCGATCACAACCTGCTGGCAAAGCCCGGGGTGAAGCTTGAGGATGTCCGCGAAATTTACTCCCACGAGCAGGCGATCGGCCAGTGCGCGCAGTTTCTGCAGGGGCTCAAGGGTGTGAAGATCATCCCCTGTGAGAATACCGCCGTCGCGGCAAAGCTCGCCGCCGAGTCCGACGGGAGCGTCGCGGCGCTCTCCTCCCGCGCTTGCATGAAGCTCTACGGGCTTAACTGCCTCGCCGCCTCGGTGCAGGATCGCGGCAACAACTCCACCCGCTTTATCTGCATTTCCAAGAAGCTGGAGATCTACCCCGGCGCGGACCGCACGAGCCTGATGATGATCCTGCCCCACACGCCGGGCAGCCTCTACAAGGTGCTGGCGCGCTTCTACGCGCTGGGGCTCAACCTCAACAAGCTCGAAAGCCGCCCCCTGCCGGAGCGGAACTTTGAGTTCATGTTCTACTTCGATCTGGATACGCCGGTCTATTCTCCCGGCTTTTTGCAGCTCATGGGGGAGATGGACACGATCTGCGAGGAGTTTCACTACCTCGGCAGTTACAGTGAGGTGATTTGAATGCAGTGCGGACTTTTGGGGGAGAAGCTGGGGCACAGCTATTCTCCCGCCATCCACGCGATGCTGGCAAGCTACGACTACAAGCTCTACGAGAAATCCCCCGACGAGGTGGAGTCTTTTATCCGAAACGGGGACTGGGACGGGCTGAACGTCACGATCCCCTACAAGAAAACGGTTCTGCCCCTCTGCGACGAGGTATCGCCGCGCGCACGCGAGATCGGCAGCGTGAACACCCTCGTGCGCCGCGCCGACGGCAGCATCTTCGGCGAGAACACCGACGCTTACGGCTTTGAGAAGATGATCGCCCGCTGCGGTATGGACGTGCGCGGCAAGAAAGCGCTCGTGCTCGGAAGCGGCGGCGCGTCGGTGATGGCGGTGGCGGTGCTCAGAGCGCTCGGCGCGGCGAGCGTGACCGTCATTTCCCGCCATGGGGAAGACAATTACGAAAACCTCTCCCGCCACGCGGACGCGGAGCTCATCGTGAACACCACGCCGGTGGGCATGTACCCGAAAAACGGCGAGGCGGCGGTGGACTTGACGGACTTTCCGCGCTGCGAG
>CAJOFI010000085.1:2120-7484 GCA_905233595.1 uncultured Oscillospiraceae bacterium
TCCCCCACGCGGGCGGGCTGTTTATGCTGGTCGGGCAGGCCAAGCGCGCATGCGAACTCTTCACCGGCGCGCGCATCCCCGATTCCGAGATCGACCGCATCGAGCACGCGCTTTCAGTCTCAATGCAGAACGTCGTGCTCATCGGCATGCCGGGCTGCGGCAAGTCCACCGTGGGGGCGATGCTCGCCGAGAGGCTCAAGCGCCCGCTTCTCGAGGCGGACGCGGAGATCGTGAAGGCGGCGGGCTGCACGATCCCGGAAATCTTCGCAAACGGGGGAGAGGAACGCTTTCGCGAGATCGAGTCCAAGGTTCTGCGCGAGCTGGGCAAGCGCTCCGGCGCGGTGATCTCCACGGGCGGCGGCTGTGTGACCCGGGAGGAAAACTACGCGCTGCTGCACCAGAACGGGCGCATCGTGTGGCTCACGCGGGAACTTGACAGGCTTCCGAAGGACGGCCGCCCCCTGTCGCTGAAAAACGATCTCAGCCTCATGTACGAGCAGCGCCGCCCGCTCTATGCGCGCTTTGCCGATTTCGTGATCGACAACAACGGCGCGCTCTCCGAGACGGCGGAGAACATTCTGGAGGTGTTGCAATGAATTTTCTCGTCATCAACGGCCCGAATCTGAATCTTCTCGGTCTGCGCGAGCCGGAGATCTACGGCAGGCAGGACTTCGCCGCCCTGCAAAGCTTCATCCGGCGCGCGGCGGCGGAGGCCGGCGTGGAGGTGGAGCTTTTCCAGCACAACCACGAAGGCGCGATCGTGGATAAGATCCAGGCGGCTTACGGCGTCTTTGACGGCATCGTCATCAACCCCGCGGCCTACACACACACGAGCGTCGCGATCCTCGACGCACTCAAGGCGGTGGCGCTCCCGGCGGTGGAGGTGCACCTGTCCGACGTGTCGAAGCGCGAGAGCTTCCGGCAAATCTCCTACGCGGGCATGGCCTGCGTCAAGACCTATATGGGGCTCGGCTTTGAGGGCTACCGCGAGGCGATCCACTATCTGCGGCAATACATCGAAGGAGAGCGGGCATGATTGCGGTATTCGTCAACATGGCGACGGTGCTCGTGGGGAGCCTTCTCGGTATCCTGCTCAAAAACCGCCTGAAGCAGAGCCTGCAGGAGGCGCTGATGAAAGCGCTGGCGCTCTGTACGGCGCTCATCGGCGTACAGAGCGCCATCGGCACGGCGGACGTGCTGTGCGTGATCGTGTGCATGGTGGTCGGCACCGCGCTGGGAGAGGGCCTGCGCATCGACGACGGCATCGAGCACGCGGGGGACTTCATCAAGGCGCGGCTCTTCAAAAACGGGGGCGGCGAGAGCCGCTTCACCGAGGGCTTCGTCTCGGCCTGCATCCTCTTTTGCATCGGCTCCATGACCATCGTGGGCTCGTTGGAGGCGGGCATCAACCATGATTACAGCATCATCTACGCCAAGAGCACGCTCGACTTCGTATCCTCCATGGCCTTCGGCGCGGCGATGGGCGTCGGCGTCACCTGTTCGGTGCTCTTTATCCTGGTCTTCCAGGGCGGGCTGACCCTGCTCTCTGGGCTGCTCTCACCGTTTCTCAGCGCGGCCGCTGTCACGGAGATGTCGGCTGTCGGCGGCGTGATCCTCATGGGCATGGCGATCAATATGCTGGGGCTCTGCAAGGAGCGCATCCGCGTTGCGAATATGCTCCCGGCGATCTTCCTGCCCATCGCGTATCTCTCCGCGGCGGAAGCGATCGGCAGGATGCTGTAAGGGAATGCTGCCGCCTTCTCCTGACTTGAAAATACAGGAAAAAGCTCGGAAAGCAGAAAAAAACCTTGAAACGCAGGGGAAAGGGTAGTACAATAAAAGTGTTACGCGGTCGATCACTCTTTCGAGCGCCGCCAGCCTGTCCGGGGAGGTATCCATGGAAACCAAGTTTGCCAAGAGCGCCTATCGGTATTTTCTGTTCTGGGGCGTGTGCACCTCGCTTGCCATCACGGTCTGTACCATTGTGGACGCGTTGCTGATCGGCAACCTCGTCGGCAGCAACGGCCTTGCGGTGACGAACCTATCGACCCCGGTCTTCCTCACCTACGCCCTCTTCGGCGTCACCGTCGGGGTCGGCGGCAACGTGCGCATCGGCAAGCATCTCGGCGCCTCCGAGATCGGGGAGGCCAACCGCGTCTTTCATATCCAGCTTACAACGGGTCTCATCATCGGCCTCATCTGCTGGGGCGCGCTCCTGTTCCGGGGCAGCTTCTTTACGCTGCTCGGGGTGACGGAGGTGCTGCGTCCGCTCGCGGAGAGCTATCTCACCGTGGTGCTCGCCTCCGCGCCGATGTTCGTAATGTACCACATCCTCTCCGCCACCGTGCGCACTGACAGCGACCCGGTGCGCGCCTCCGTCGCGTCCGGCGTCGTGATCGTGCTGAACCTCGGGCTGGATCTGTTCTTCATGCTCGTGCTGAGATGGGGCATCTTCGGCGCCTCCGCCTCCCTCTGCATCGCGGAGACGATGGGCGTCGCCGTGCTGCTCAGCCACTTTTTCAAAAAGCGCGCGCTTTTGAAGCTGGGTCTTCGCCTGCCCACCTGGCAGGATGTCAGGAGCTTTGCCGTCAACGGCTTCGGCATGGGCTCCGCCTTCTTCTTCCAGGGGGTCGTGATGCTGGCCTTCAACACCCTGCTCATCCGCAGCGGCGGCGCGCAGGCCGAGCTGAACGTGGCGGTCTACGGCGTGCTGTATTCGATCAGCATGGTGCCCTTCGCGCTATTCGACGGAGCTTCCAACGCGCTGGCGACGATCATCTCCTTCTTCCGGGGTGAGTGCGATACGCAGAGCATCCGCACCGTCTATCACCAGGCGCTGCGCTTTGCCGTCATCAGCAGCGCGGTCATCATCGCGCTCTGCCAGCTCTTCGCGACCTCGCTTGCCGCGCTCTTCGGCCTCCCGCCGGAGGTCTCCGGCGGGATGGCGGCGATCTCCATCCGCGTCTTCTCGCTGAGCATCCTGCTCTCGGGCGTCAACACCGTCATCACCGCCTACTGGCAGGCCATCGGCCGCGCGGGCCTGGCGGGGCTCGTGTCCGTGCTGCGAAACTTCGTGGTCATTCTCGCCTTCGGGCTCTATCCCATCTCCCACTATCAGATCCTCGGCGTGAGCGTCACCTACGGCGTGACCGAGCTATTATGCACCTTGCTGCTGCTCGTGCTGCTCAGCCTCCCGCGCTCACGCAGCTATCTTGACGAGCTCGGCGCTGCCAACGGCCGCGTCTTTGAAAACCAGTACAGCATCTCCACCGACAGCCACCAGCGCATCTCCGGCGACCTTGACGCCGTCTGCGAGGAGTGGGGGCTTCCGATGGCGAAGACCTTCTTCATCGAGTTTATCTGCGAGGAGCTGCTGCTCAACATCATCAAATTCGGCCTCAAGGACGGGCAGAGCGACCGCTATATCGCCATCAAGCTCATGGAGCGCGAGGACGGCTACGTCCTGCGCATCCGCGATAACGTGAGCGAGTTCAACCCCTTTGAGGTGGACGGCGACGCCATTGACAACGGCGTGCTTACACTGATCGAGAAAAAGACCAAACAGTATGAATATCAGCGCAAGATGATTTTCAACTATCTATACATGGTGCTTTAGGAGGGCATTTTGCAGGTTACAAGTGTGTTCCAATCCCAGGCGGAGGCGGATCGTCTCAACGTGCAGAGCCGCCTGCTCTCTGACGTCGAGGCGCCCTTCCTGCGCGGCCTCTTTGAGGGGCGGCGCGGCCTGCGCGTGCTCGACGTGGGCTGCCACAGCGGCGAGAAGTGCGTCTCGCGCTTCCGCCATGCCGCCGTCGGGCAGGTGTTGGGGCTGGAGCTGGAGGGCGAGGTCGCGAGGCTCGCCGAGGCGCGCTTCGGCAACGAGCGCTTTCACTTCTGCGCCTGCGACGTGGAGCGGGAGGACTTCGTCCCCTGGCTGAGAGAGCAAATGCAGACCCTGGGCATCCCGGCCTTTGACCTCATCAACCTCTCCTTCGTGCTGCTCTTTCTGCGCGAGCCCGAGAGGCTTCTTGCGCGCCTGCTGCCCTTTCTCTCGGAGGATGGGAAGATCCTCGTCACGGAGACGGATGACAGCGCAGCCTTTCTCGAGCCGGAGGGCGCGCGCCTGAACGCCTTTCTCAAGCGCCTCGCGCTTGACCCCTACGCCGGGGATCGCAGCGTCGGAAGCAGGCTTCCGGGCATGCTGGAGCGCCTCGGCTGCAAAGGGGAGCTTTTGTGCTCGGCTCTGCGCGCGGGGCCGGGGGAGGAGGCGCGCAAGGAAGAGATCTTCACCATGTTCTTCTCCTATTTTCCCGAGGACGCGGCGCTTTTGCGCGCGCATTTTCCCGGGGAGGAGCGCTATCGGGAGTGGCTCTCGTGGACGGAGACGGAGTACCCCCGCCTGAAAGAACAGATCCTCTCGCCCGAGAGCACGATCTCCATGGGAATGGCGGTCTACGCCTGCGGGAAATAAGGAACTGTTCCGAAATAACTTGTGCAATCTGACTTGCCTTTTTCACCTGTAGCTTCGTTGTCAAATCTTGAAATACACAAAGTATTCCTGCGATCAATTTATTTCTGCACGGTTCCTAACGGACAATACCGCAAATTTTTATATAGAAAGGCTGTGCTGTAATGAAAAGGAAATGGAAGCTGCTTCCGAAGTTTGTCGCCTCCCTGGTGGTGCTGGCGCTGATTCTGACCGTTGTGATCTCGCTCTTCAGCTACAACACCTCGAAGAGCTATCTGGAAGATATGTACGCCCAGCGCGTGACGGTGAACTGCCAGGCCATCGCGACGATGCTCTCAGCGGACGACGTGCGCGCCATCCTCGCGCCCGAGGGCGAGAGCTCGGAGGCCTACGCCAGAACGGAGGCGCTTTTCAACAAGCTCAAGCAGGACGGGGAGGTCACCTTCCTTTCTCTCGTCGTGCCCGACGAGGACAGCGTCACCTTCTATATCGACGCGATGGTGCCCGAAATGGGCGACGATCCGGAAAACCAGCTCCCTTACGGCAGCGACATCCTCTACGTGGACGCCGCCGCTGACGAGGCCGATCTCAAAAACTACGAGCTGATCTGGGAGTGCTACGCCAGAAACGAGGGCGTGGGCGAGCCGGTCATCACCGACAACGCCTACGGCTACAACTACACCGGCGTCTACCCCGTGCTCGACGAGAACGGCGAGGCCATCGCCGAGGTGCAGTACATCCTCGACATGATGGACGTGCGCTCCTACCTTAACCATATCCTGCTCAATATGCTGCTCATCTCCTTTGGCATCATCTTCCTCGCCATGGGCGGCTACGTTGCCTTCGTGCAGCGCACGGTCATCAACCCCGTCGGCAAGCTTGCCCGCTTTACCGAG
>CAJOFI010000086.1:0-1935 GCA_905233595.1 uncultured Oscillospiraceae bacterium
GAGGATGTTGTTCCATTCCCTGAAAGTATTCGTAAAGGAATAGACGATGTTCTCCTTCTCCGTGAAGCGCAGGTCCACATAGGGGGCGCTCTGGTCGACGCCGTTGACGGTGACCGTCGCCTCGGCGGGGTAGAGCTGCGCCCAGTTTCCGTCCGCGTTCGGCACGGCGCGCACGCGCAGCACGTCGCCCTTGTCCGCGTCGTTTTCGCCGATCCTGAGCGTGCTGCCGCTGAAGTCGGCCTCGTCCAGCGCGACGCTGCGGGTCTCGTTCGAAACGGTATACGTGAAATCGTCCGAGAGCGTCGCGATCTCCTCGTCCTGCAGCCAGAAGCGCAGCGGGTAGGAGAGCGTGGCCGAGGGCTCGGTCAGCGTCAGCACGCCGAGATCGGCCAGGCCGTTTTCATCCGCGGCGAACTGCACGCCTGTCAGGCGCAGCGGCATCCGGTTAACGGTCGTGAGCTCCAGGCTCGTGTCGCAGGCGGGCAGCTCCTCAAAGAGAAAGGCCGTGTTTTCGCCCTCGTGCTTATACAGCGTCATGGTGATCAGCCGGGTATGCGCGCCGGTGGTCAGGGTGACCGCGGCGGTGATCTCCTGCCGGTCGGGCACGTCCGCCTCCACCGAGAAGGCCAGCGCAAAGCTGCGCCGGGCAAACAGGCGCAGGCTGACGCGCCCCCCGGTCTCCCCGGCGGTCAGCGTCACGGTTTTCTCTTCAAAGCGATAGCGGAAGTCGTACTCCACCGAGGGGACAATGCGCAGACTGTAGGTCTCGCCGGGCGTGAAGTCCTCGATATACGCGCCTTCGCCGACGGGGCTCCCCTCGCTGTCCGTCCACTCGATCAGCTCGTAGGCCTCGGCCGGGGCCAGATTGCCGTCTGGCAGCAGGAGATTCACATAGAGCCCCGGCTCGGCCTCGAGCAGCTCGATGTCATAGGGGTTGTTCGGGTTCGCCTCGTTGTGCGCAAGCGCCCAGGCGTGCGCCGCGCTGCCCTCATAGCAGCGGATCGTGACCGGGGTCAGCGCCGCGTACCACTGGAAGCTGTCGTCCGTCTCGTCATAGTGCAGCAGCTCCGCGTCGATCACGGGCAGCGCGGGGTTCGAGTTAAGGAAGGTCACGGTGCGCCGCGCCATCGGGAAGCGGATCTCGCCCTGCTCCTGGCCAAAGGCAAATCTCCCGACGCTCTCCACCCCGGCGGGAACGACGATCTCCTCCGCGCCGCAGCTGCTGAAGGCCCAGGCTTCGATCGTTTTGACGCAGTCGGGGATGACGAGCGGCGAAGCGTTCAGCGGGACATTGTTAAAGCCCCTGACGCTCTCAAGCGTCGTCAGCGTGTCGAATCCGACCAGCTCGACAAGCGCGGGCAGAGGCCCGAAATCCGGAATGTAACAGCCGAAGGCGTTTTCGCCGATGGCGGTCAGCCCGTCCAGGAAGACGACGCGCCGCAGCTCTCGGAGGTTTGCGAAGGCGTTCTCCGGGATCGCGGTCAGCGCGGGCGGGAGATGAAGCTCCGTGATGCGCGCATTGTCAAAGGGGCTGAAGCGGTACTCGCCGCTGCCGATCTCCGAGAGGCCGCGGGGCAGCTCCGGCGTGTCAAGGGTGAAGTTCGCGAGGAAGAGCGCGCCGTCGCCGCGGCGCTCGTCATACTCGCAGGCGAAGGCCTCGCCGCCGAGGCTGGTGAGGCTCGCGGGCAGATGCAGCACGAAGGGCTCCTTCGCCGCGTTCTGGAAGAAGCAGTTTTTAAAGGCTCGCTCCCCGATCGTCTCGACGGTGTCCGGCAGGTTCAGCTCAACGAGCGCGTCAGGGTTATACTCCTCGCGGATGTAGAGCGGGTTGAGATACTCGCGAGAGAAGGCGCTCTCGCCGATCTCACGCAGGACGCCGTTTTCCGGCAGGCGGACGGCGGTGAGCTTGCTGCTGTTTTGAAAGCAGCCGCGGGG
>CAJOFI010000086.1:1965-6498 GCA_905233595.1 uncultured Oscillospiraceae bacterium
AGAGAGGAGCTCCGTCAGGGATTCGAGGTTGATCTCCCGCAGGGACTTGCAGCTTCCGAACGGAGAACCGACAAAGCGCTTGATGGCCGAGGGCTCCGGCAGGGTCACGGTCTCGAGCGCCGAGCAATAGGCAAAGCAGCGGTGCTCCAGCGTCTCGAGCGCGGTCAGGCCGCTGAGATCGAGTGCGGTCAGCCCCGTGCAGGAATAAAACGCATTCTCGGGCAGCACGGTCAGCGCGCAGTCCTGCGCGAAGCTCAGCTCTTCCAGCGCGGCGCAGTTGTAGAACTGGTTTTCATGGAGCGTATGCAGCGTGCTCGGGAAGCTGACGCTGCGCACGCGGTGCGAGGGGTTGGTGAGGTCGTTTGCGCCGCCCCGGTTTCCCGTCGTCAGATTGAAGTCCTCGATCCCCTCGCCCACGACGAGGTCGAGCCGCTCGGGCTGGAGATTGGTCAGAACCTGACTGCCGACGGTCTTGATATGGAAGGTCTGGCCGTTGGCGTTTTCCAGCGTGCCGGGGAATTCGACGCGCTCCGCCCAGGGGTCCATGCAGAGCTCCAGCGTCGCGTCCTCCGGCGTGCCGGTATAGACCCATTTGCCCGTCACATAGAGCATCGGCGCGCCCCCGGCGTCTATGGGGTCGCCGTAGCTGTTCCAGGAGAGCCCGCAATACAGCGGTTTCTCGGTGTAGAGCGCGGTGTAGTTGAAGTTCTGGTAGCCCAGCGCGTAATCCGTATCCTTTCCGCAATAGTTCTCGTCAAACGTGCGCAGCGAGTAGCAGTAGTTGAAGGACTGGCTGCACAGCACCGCGCCGTTCGCCGTCAGCGAGGGGATGGAAAAGCAGTTCAGGAAGGCTTCGGTGCCCACATAGGTCTCGCTCTGGAGCACGACGGGGCTCGCGAGGCGGTAGCAGTTTTTGAAAGCGTGGTCGGGGATGCAGCGCAGCTCCGTCAGATCCGCGAAGTTCATGCTCTCGAGCTGTGTGCAGCCGTCAAAGCCCGTCAGATAGAGATAGCCAGACGGCAGCGTGACGCTTTTCAGCACCGCCTTCGTCTCGTCCGGGACGGCGGGATTGAGTGTGCCGATGACCGGCTCGCCCCGGTAGCTCGCGGGGAAGACCAGCTCCTCCGCGGCCTCGCCGGTGTACCTGGCATAGTAGCCCGTGAAGCTCTCGACCACGTGGCCCTCCATGTCGAGATGCTGGTAGATATGCTGCTCATAGGTAAACTGCCCGTCGGTCAGCACCCCGTCTACCATGATCCCGTACAGCGGCGTTTCCAGAAAATCGTCGCCCCAGTCGATGTTCAGCACGCTCTCGAGATTCTCCGCGTCGGCGAGCTTCGGATCCCTGGCAAAGGTATTGTCGCCGGTGAGCTCGCCCTGGGCGTTCGCTGGGAACTTCACCGAGCGCAGCTCCGGCATCCGCGAGAAGGCGCAGCTGCCGAGCGTCGGGAAGCTGTCGTCCGCGAATTCGATGCGCTCAAAGTCCGTGCCCCAGAAGCAGTTAACGCCGACCTCCGTGAGCGCGGCGGGCAGCACGAGCGTCCCGCTCAGGTGGGTATTGGTAAAGGCCTCGTCCCCGATCGTGCGCAGGGTATCCGGGAAGTTGATGCTGCTGAGGTTCGTGCCGAAGAAGGCCTCCTCGCCGATGCTCTGCAGCCCGGAGCCCAGCACGGCCTCCTCGAGCGTCACGGCCTTGCGGAACGCGAAGTCCGGGAGCGCGGCGTAGCTGTCGGGCAGCACGATCTTCCGCGGCCCGATGATCGAGCCGCCGACCGCGCGGCCCCAGAGCGTCCATTCCAGCCCGTGCACGCTGACGCCGTTCACGCTCTCGGGGAAGACCATCACGTCCTCGTGCCCGTTATAGCAGGTCAGCCAGCCTTGCTCGCTCACGCGGTAGAGCTGCTCGTTCTGTGCGACCGTGACGACGCGGCCCACGTCCGTCGAGCGCGTGACATACTCCACACCGCCCTCGGTGTAGTGGTTCTCGAGCACCGCCGTGACATAGTAGGGCTCGAGGCTGTCGTTCGGGCAGACGACGGAGCAGTTTATCAGCGCGCGGTTCTGATCGTATGCGGCGAGATTATCCCGCACCGTCGCCGTATAGACCTCGCTCAGCGGCGTGCCGCCGTCGGTATAGTCCGGCGTCGTGCTGCGGAACCACTGCAGCGTCAGATAGTCGCAGTGCGCGACGCTGCCGTAAGAGATCACGGCGGACAGCAGGCTCTCCTGCTCCATGCTCTGATAATAGGTGTCGATCGGCTCGTCGTAGGCCGCCCTGAGCTCCGGGTCGAGCCAGGGGCGGTAATTGTACGAGTGCGGGCTCTCCACGCCCGACAGATCGCCGCCGTAGAGCCGCCCCGGCTCGATCTGCAGCGTGAAGACCGTGGCCGCGGAGGTGAACACGCGCGCGACGTTCGTGTAGTACGTCTCCGTCACGCCGTCGAAATCCACAAAGCTGTAGACGCAGTAGTAGTACGCCTCCGCGCCGACGGTCTGCGGGCGGAGGTTGAGATAGTCGCTGGTCTCCCCTTCGATGGGCGCGCCGGTATAGTCCCGCTCGTCGGCGAGATACCACTGATATTGGATCTCTGTCACGCCGTAGGAGGCGGTCGCGCAGAGCTGCGCCGTATAGCCCACACTGCCGCCGGTGACGTTCGAGAGCACCATGTCGGGCAGCTCCGCCGCCGGGACGAACGTGGGCGGTTCGACATTGACCTCGCCCGTCGGCAGGAGCTTCACGAAGTTCTCCGTGCTGCCGCAGGCGGTCGCGCGCTTGTCCGTCCAGCTCACCCAGCGGATCGCGCAGGCGTAGCGGCGCGCGGAATAGCCCTTGGGCGTTCTGTCGTCGCCGTCGTCCTCCGCGGAGGCCACGGCCTCGTCGGGAAAGAGGGGTAATCTGGCGTCATCTGTCCAGCCCTGGTAATCGTCCAGAACATCCAGCAGCTCGGCATAGCTCTTGACGCCGAGCTTTTCCATCAGTCCGAGCCAGCTTTCCGCCGTCTCGCTCAGCGGGAAAAAGCTGTAGACCGACACGTCCTCCGCCTCGCCCGCAGCGCAGAGCCAGAGATATTCAAACGTGCCGTCCTCCGACGGGGTCGGCAGTCCCTCGGTCGAGCCGTCCGCCCAGCGCAGTTCCGGTTCGACGTAGATACCCGTGACCTTCTCCGTGATGGAGACGTCGATCTCCTCGCCCGACTTGATCGGACGCGCCTTGCCACCGACGTCCCACCAGAGCTGTCCCGAGATGCACAGACTCCGCTCCTCGCCGCTCGCGCCGCGCAGGACTTCCTCCTGCTCCGGAAGCTGTTCTTCTCCGGACTCCGTCTCTTCGGCGGCGTTTTCCTCGGACGCGGACGGTGCTTCTTCCGTCTCCGTTCCCATGTCCTCCGATTCGTCCGGGCCGCCCGTCAAGTCTTCCAGCTGTTTTTCAAGCTCGTCGAGACGTTCCAGCACCTGCTCCAGCTTTTCTTCGGTCTCCGATCCGGCCTGTGCGACGGCGTTCACCGGGAACATCTCCAGAATCATGACCAGCGTCAGGAACAGGCACAGCAGTTTCCGCGCGTGCTTCATGGTTTCAGCCTCCTTGAATGTATACTCTTCCTTAATAGAAATTACTGTATTTAAACTCGAGTATATAATACCGGCTGGTCCCCCGCCTTGTCTATCACCCAAACGTACCATTTTTATCCCTATGCGGCTCCGGATCGGCGAACAGGGAAGACGGTTGAGGTGCTTTCCCCATGCGTCCTGCTTCGTTCCGGTTTATGCGGTCTCGCCCATCTTTTCCGCCAACCTGCGTTGTATCCCCTGGCAATATGAAAGGTTTCCCTGCGCTCTGCGCCTTGCCTGACACAAATCTGCCTCGGAAACAGCACGGGCAATCTGGCCAAGCAGCTGAAATCCTTGCTGGCCATGGAGCTGATCTGCCAGATCACGCCGATCAACAGGGCAAAGGACGCGAAAATGAAGGTTTACGAGATCAACGAGAACCTGATGCGCTTTTACTGTGCCTTTCTCTACCCCAACAAGAGCGCGCTGCCAATGATCGGCGAGCGGACCTTCTTTGAACAGATCGTTTCGCCGACGCTGCTGAAGGACTTTGTCCCGCGTCGGTTTGAAGGTCTCTGCCGCAGCTTTTTCTCGGTGCTTGCACAGGCAGGAAGGCTTCCCGGAATCACGAACATCGGCGCCTTACTATGATTACGTGATATAAGCAAAGCATCTTCCGGGCTCAAGCAGCAAGCCCGGAAGATGCTTTTCTCCTTGACAGATCAGAGTCTCCTCAGGAGACTCCCGTCTTGAGAGAGGCGTGTTGTTTTTTTGTTTTACAGATTACTCCGCTACGTATTTGGCCATCTCCATACCGGCAAGGCGACCGCTCGCGAGGGACAGTCCGTTGCAGGTGCCGCCCACGTCGTAGTAGGGGCTGGAGTAGAGGTTGCCGTAGAAGGCCAGCTGCATGAGCGGGTTGGAGTTAAAGACGGAGATCTTGGAGGACTTGGCGTTCATGCCGTAGATGTCGTTCAGGCCCAT
>CAJOFI010000087.1 GCA_905233595.1 uncultured Oscillospiraceae bacterium
ATAATAAAGAATTCAAAAGCACCCTGGATTCTGAAATGTATAATCATGTTATCCGTCCCCGCACCGAGCATAAGGAAGGAGGCGCGCAGTAATGCTGCTCCCCAAGAGAGTCAAATACCGCAGGCAGCAGCGCGGCCGCATGACCGGCAAGGCCACGAGAGGCAACAAGGTCACCTACGGTGAGTACGGCCTCGTCGCGCTCGATCCCGCGTGGATCACCAGCAACCAGATCGAAGCCGCCCGTATCGCCATGACGCGTTACACCAAGCGCGGCGGTCAGGTCTGGATCAAGATCTTCCCCGACAAGCCCGTCACCCAGAAGCCCGCCGAGACCCGTATGGGTTCCGGTAAAGGCTCCCCGGAGTACTGGGTCGCCGTCGTCAAGCCCGGCCGTGTCATGTTTGAGATCGCCGGCGTTCCCGAGGATATCGCACGCGAGGCGCTCCGTCTGGCCAGCCACAAGCTGCCCATCAAGACGAAGATCGTCAAGCGCGAGGACCCCGAGTCCGAGAAAGCAGGTGAATGAGAATGAAGGCAAGTGAAGTTCGTAATTTGAGCGTTGCCGAGCTCAACACCAAGCTCGATTCTCTCAAGAAGGATCTTTTCCTCCTGCGCATGCAGCACGCCACCAACCAGCTCGACAATCCCCAGAAGCTGGTCGAGACGAAGCGTGACATCGCGAGGGTCAAGACCGTGATCCGTGAGAAGGAGGAGAAGTAAAATGGCAGAGAATAGAACGTCCTCCCGTAAGGTGCGCGTGGGCAAGGTCGTCTCCGACAAGATGGACAAGACCGTCGTCGTCGCGATCGCCGACCGCGTCGCGCATCCCCTGTACAAGAAGATCGTCGGCCGCACCTACAAGCTCAAGGCCCACGATGAGAACAACGAGTGCGGTATCGGCGATACCGTCAAGGTGATGGAGACCCGTCCGCTCAGCAAGGACAAGCGCTGGCGCGTGGTCGAGATCGTCGAGAAGGCCAAGTAAGGAGGTACCGGAACAATGATTCAACAGGAAACTTTCCTGAAGGTCGCTGACAACACCGGCGCCAAGGAAATCAAGTGCATCCGCGTTCTGGGTGGCTCCAGCCGCAAGTACGGCAACATCGGCGACGTCATCGTGGCGTCCGTCCGCAAGTCCACCCCCGGCGGTCAGGTCAAAAAGGGCGAGGTCGTCCGCGCCGTGATCGTTCGCAGCGCGAAGGGCGTCCGCCGTGCCGACGGCACCTACGTCCGCTTCGACGAGAACGCCGCCGTCCTCATCAAGGAGGACAAGAACCCCCGCGGCACCCGTATCTTTGGGCCCGTCGCCCGCGAGCTGCGCGACAAGGATTACATGAAGATCCTGTCCCTCGCTCCGGAAGTTGTGTAAGGAGGGGCTGAAGAATGGCTATGAATGTCAAGAAGGGCGACACCGTCGTCGTCCTGTCCGGCAAGGACAAAGGCAAGCAGGGCAAGGTGCTCGGCACCGTCCCCTCTGAGGACAAGGTCGTCGTCGAGGGCATCAACATGGTGACCTGCCACGTCAAGCCTCGCAAGCAGGGCGAGACCGGCGGCATCGTGCAGCGTGAGGCGGCCCTCTATGCGTCCAAGGTGCAGGTCGTCTGCCCGAAGTGCAAGAAGGGCACCCGCGTCGCCCACAAGATCGAGAACGGCAAGAAGACCCGCGTGTGCAAGCACTGCGGCGCAGAGCTTTAAGAAAGGAGCGTAACGTACTGTTATGGCAAGATTAAAGGAACAGTATAAGGCGGAGATCGCGCCGGCTCTTTTCAAGAAGTTCGGCTACAAGTCCGTCATGGAAGTGCCCAAGATCGACAAGGTCGTCGTGAACGTCGGCTGCGGCGAGGCCCGTGACAACGCGAAGGTCCTCGACGCCGTCGTGCGCGACCTGAGCACCATCACCGGTCAGAAGGCCATCATCACCAAGGCGAAGAAGTCCGTCGCGAACTTCAAGATCCGCGAGGGCATGCCCATCGGCGCGAAGGTCACCCTCCGCGGCGACAAGATGTGGGAATTCCTCGATCGCCTCTTCAACGTGGCGCTCCCCCGTGTCCGCGACTTCCGCGGCATCAGCGCCAACGCCTTCGACGGCCGCGGCAACTATGCCCTCGGCATCAAGGAGCAGCTGATCTTCCCCGAGATCGAGTACGACAAGGTCGACAAGATCCGCGGCATGGATATCGTCATCTGCACCACCGCCAAGACCGATGAAGAGGCTCGCGAGCTGCTGACCCTGGTCGGCGCCCCGTTTGAGCGTTAAGGAGGAGGAACCATGGCAAAGACTTCTATGAAGATCAAGCAGGCCCGTCCTGCCAAGTTCTCCAGCCGCCGCTACAACCGCTGCAAGCTGTGCGGCCGTCCCCACGCGTATCTGCGCGACTACGGCGTGTGCCGTATCTGCTTCAGAGAATTGGCTTACAAGGGTGAAATTCCCGGTGTTCGTAAAGCCTCTTTCTAAGTAACCAATTTATGAAACAACGCCTTTGATATGGGGCGTGGACCGCGAAAGGTCGCTGATAATTACCCAATTATCAGCGATACCTCGCGGCCGAAACGGGCGAAACAGCCCGTAACTCTAAACTAGGAGGAAACATTCCATGCATATCACAGATCCCATTGCGGATATGCTCACCCGCATCCGCAACGCAAACAATGCAAGACATGAGACTGTTGATGTTCCCGCCTCGAACATGAAGAAGAGCATCGCTCAGATTCTGCTCGACGAGGGCTATATCAAGAGCTTCCAGGTCGAAGACGACGGCGTACAGGGCATGATCCACATCACGCTCAAGTACAACGGCAAGGACAAGGTCATCACCGGCCTTCGCCGCGTTTCCAAGCCGGGCCTTCGCGTCTACGTCGGCGCGGACGAGCTGCCCCGCGTGCTCCGCGGCCTCGGCGTCGCCATCGTCTCCACGTCCAAGGGCGTCATGACCGACAAGGCCGCTCGCGCTAACCACGTCGGCGGCGAAGTCCTGGCGTTCGTGTGGTAAGGAGGGCAGAACACTATGAGTCGTATTGGTAGAATGCCCGTTGCCGTTCCCGCCGGCGTGACCGTTACGCTGGGCGAGGGCAACCTTGTCACCGTCAAGGGCCCGAAGGGCACCCTGACCCAGCAGCTCAGCCCGGCCATGACCCTCAAGCAGGAGGGCGCCGAGGTTCTCGTGACCCGTCCCAACGACGAGAAGGAGAACCGCGCGCTGCACGGTCTGACCCGCGCGCTGCTGCACAACATGGTCGTCGGCGTGACCGAGGGCTACAAGAAGGAACTCGATATCAACGGCGTCGGTTACCGTGCCGCCAAGGAGGGCAAGAAGCTCGTCCTGACCATCGGTTACTCTCATCCCGTTGAGGTGGAGGAGATCGACGGCATCACGATCGATGTCCCCAACCCCAACCACCTCGTCGTCTCCGGCTGCGACAAGCAGAAGGTCGGCCAGTTCGCCGCCGAGCTGCGCGAGAAGCGCCCGCCCGAGCCGTATAAGGGCAAGGGTATCAAGTACACGGATGAGGTCATCCGCCGCAAGGTCGGTAAGACCGGCGTGAAGAAATAAGGAGGTGTGCCGAAATGATCAAAAGACCCGATACCAAAGCGCAGCGCTTAAAGCGTCATAAGAGAGTCCGTTCCAAGGTCTCCGGCACGCCCGAAAGACCCCGCCTGAACGTATTCCGCAGCGAGAAGAACATCTACGCCCAGATCATCGACGACGTCGCCGGCAACACGCTGGTTGCGGCTTCCTCGCTCGACAAGGAGATCGAGGGCAACGGCGGCAACAAGGCCGCGGCGCGCGCCGTGGGCAAGCTGGTTGCCGAGCGCGCCAAGGCCAAGGGCATCGACACGGTCGTGTTCGACCGCGGCGGTTACCTGTATCACGGCCGCGTCGCAGAGCTGGCCGAGGGCGCCCGTGAGGGCGGTCTGGAATTCTAAGGGAGGAGGAAAATAGAAATGCCCAGATTTGAAAGAGAACAAAGCGAATACATGGAAAAGCTCGTTTTCCTCAACCGCGTTTCCAAGACTGTCAAGGGCGGCCGCGTGGCGAAGTTCTCCGCGCTGATGGTCGTCGGCGACGGCAAGGGCAAGGTCGGCTACGGCCTTGGCAAGGCGTCCGAAGTCCCCGAGGCGATCCGCAAGGGCCTTGAGGCTGCCAAGAAGAACATGATCACCGTCACCCTCGAGGGCACCACCATTCCCCACGAGACCATCGGTGAGTTCGGCGCGGGCCGCGTGCTGCTCAAGCCCGCCGCTCCCGGTACTGGCGTCATCGCCGGCGGCGCGGTGCGTGCGGTCGTCGAGGCCGCGGGTATCAAGGATATCCGTACCAAGTGCCTGCGCTCCAACAACCCCAACAACGTCGTCGGCGCGGCGTTCGAGGGTCTCCGCTCCATGCGCAACGCCCAGCAGGTCGCCCAGATCCGCGGCAAGAGCGTGGAAGAGATCAAGGGCTAAGGAGGAGCAAACATGGCTAAACTGAATGTTGAGCTCGTCAAGAGCCTGAACGGCAGACACGCGAAGCACATCGCCCACCGTTCAGCCCGACAACGACCAGACCCGCGGCAAGATCGCCCAGATCGGCTATCTGCTCAAGGTCACCGAAGTAAAGTAAGGAGGAGATGTCGAAATGAAACTTCATGAACTGTCTCCTGCCGCTGGTTCCACCAGAGAAGCCTACCGCAAGGGCCGCGGCAACGGCAGCGGCAACGGCAAGACCGGCGGCCGCGGCCACAAGGGCCAGAAGGCCCGTAGCGGCGGCGGCGTCCGCATCGGGTTCGAAGGCGGCCAGATGCCCCTGACCCGTACCACCCCGAAGCGCGGCTTCAACAACATCTTCGCGAAGCCCTATGAGATCATCAACCTGAACGCGCTCAATCGTTTTGAGGACGGCGAGACTGTCAACGCAGAGGCGCTGCTTGCCAAGGGCATCCTTTCGAAGTGCGAATACGGCTTCAAGGTGCTGGGCAACGGCTCCGTCAAGAAGAAAGTCACCGTACAGGCGTCTGCGTTTTCCGCGTCCGCGAAGGAAGCCATTGAAGCGGCTGGCGGAAAGGCAGAGGTGGTCTAAGTGATCCAAACACTTCGGAAAGCCTGGGGTGTGCCCGAGCTGCGCAAGAAGATCATCTTCACGATCCTGATCCTCTTGATCTTCCGCCTCGGCAATGCGATCCCGGTGCCCTACGTCAATACCACGCTGCTCCAGAGCTATCTGGACGGCATGAGCACGACGGTGCTGGGGCTGTACAACGTGATGTCCGGCGGCGCGTTCGCGCAGGCGACGGTGTTCGCCCTCGGCGTCCAGCCGTATATCAACAGCTCCATCATCATCCAGCTGCTGACCATCGCCATCCCCGCCCTCGAGCGTCTGGCTCGTGACGGCGGCGAGGCCGGCAAGAAGAAGATCGCATCCATCACGCGCTACGCTACCGTCGCCATCGCCCTCCTGCAGGGTCTCGGCTACTATATGCTGATGCGCAACTACGGCATCCTTGAGCAGTCCGGCTTCGGCGTCGCTCTGGTCATCATCATCTCGTTTGTCGCCGGCTCCGCCTTCGTCATGTGGCTGGGCGAGCAGGTCAACGAGTTCGGTATCGGCAACGGCATTTCCATCATCCTGTTCGCGGGCATCGTTTCCCGCGTGCCGACGATGGTCTCCGCCGCCCGCAGCTATATCCTCACCGCGGAGAACACTGGCCTCGCGTGCCTCTATATGGCGCTCCTGGTTCTGGGTATGCTGCTGCTGATCATCCTGATCGTGCACGTCAGCGCT
>CAJOFI010000088.1 GCA_905233595.1 uncultured Oscillospiraceae bacterium
CCTCGCTGACCGGGGCGAAGACAAAGCGCGGCAGCTCCGACACGGCGCTGATCTCCGCGTCCCGGGGCAGGAAGACGGAAAGCGCCTCCGCTCTCACGCCCACCAGCGCCGTTTCCCCGGAAACGACCGGCACCTCGAAGGCGACGCTCCCGCTCAGCTCTCGCACGGCAAAGTGCGCAAAGCCCCAGTCATAGAGCGCGCAGTGGTCGTCCCAGTCCGCGCTGTCGCAGAGGGTCACGCAGATGAGCCGCGTCCCCTCCCGCTCGCAGGCGCTCACGAGGCAGCGCCCCGCGGCCTCGGTGTAGCCGGTCTTGCCGCCGATGCAGCCCGGGCAGCGCGTGAGCAGCTTGTTGTGGTTCACGAGCGTCTGCTCCCCTACCGTCATGCTGCGCGTCTGCATGATCTCCACAAGCCCCTCATGCCGCAGGCACTCCGCCATCAGCCGCCCCAGATCGGCAGCCGAGGAAAAATGCCCCTCCGCGGTGATGCCGTGTGGGTTAACATAATTTGTATTCTGTAAACCAAGCTCTGTCGCTTTTTCGTTCATTCGCCGCACGAAGGCTTCCTCGCTCCCGGCGGCGTGAACGGCGAGGCTCAGCGCCGCGTCGTTCCCCGACACGAGCAGCAGCCCGCACAAAAGCTGTCGCACGGTGCGGCTCTCGCCGGGGCGCAGGTACATGGAGGAGCCCTCGATGCCGCAGCAGGCGGGGTCGATCTCCACACTCTCGTCCGGCGCGCAGCACTCGAGCGCCACCAGCGCGGTCATGAGCTTGGTGGTGCTCGCCATCGGAAGCGGCTCGTTTTCGTTGAAGCCGTAGAGCACGCGCCCCTCGTCGTTCATCACGACGGCGCTTTTCGCCGCGATCGCGGGCAGCGCCTGCGCATCTGAGCTTGGTCGGTATAGCGCGAGCAGCGCCGCGCAGAGCAGAAAAGAACAGAGCTTTCGCATCCTTTGCACCACCTGAATACAAGGTAGTGCTTAGTATCTGCCGAAAGCGATAAATTATGTCAACCGCTTGAAAATCTTACTGCTCTTCCTTCTGCCGGGCGATGAACTCGTCCACGCGATCCATCACCTGCGGCACGAGGTCGATGAGGCGATCGACCGTGTTGCTCGCGGGCGGGGTGACGTTCACCATGCGGATGTTGCCGTCCTTGATGACGAGAAAACCGATGGGGTCGATCTTCACGCCGGTGGCGTTGCCGCCGCCGAAGGGGCGGTTGCCGTTCGCGTTTTTCTGGTTCAGCTCGATGCCGCCGCCGCCGAAGCCCACGCTGATGCGGGAGATCGGCACCAGGGTGATGCCGTCCGGCGTGTAGATGGGGTCGCCGACAACGGTATCCACCTTGAGGATGTTTTTGACGTTATCCATGGTGGTCTGCATGAGTTCGCCGATGGGATTGTAGTTATCCATTTGCTGCCATCCTTTCCTCGTCTTGGTTCTCTTGTTCGTTTTTCTCTGTCTCAGCCGCGTTCAGCATACGCGCGGCGAGCTTCCTGCGGCGCCGCCGCTGCAAAAGCACCTTCAGCGCGCCAAAGCCGATGCGAAAGCCCATGCCGAAGAGCTGCCCGATGCGAAAGCTCATGGCGACGGCGAAATCCACCTGCGGCCAGTCGTCCAGAAAATTCACGTCCGTCCACACGTCGCAGTTTTTCGCGTTGAGCTTTTTGCACAGCGGCATCAGCGCCGAGAGCCAGGCGTTGAGCTTGCCGTAGAGCATCGCGCTGTTGTAGGGGTCGCCGCTTGCCACGACGACGTGCAGCACGAAGCGATCCACCCTGATTTTTCCGCCGAAATGGGCGATGCCGTCCAGCACCGCCTTTAAGAGCGCGAGGATCTCGTCGAGCGTGATGTCAAGGCTCTTTTTCTCCTTCGGCTGCTCCTCCGCGGGCTTTTCGGCCTTGGGCTTTTTCTGTTTTTTCTTTTTCGGGGGCTTCGGCACGTCCGGCTCTTCCCGCTTCCTGCGCGGAAAGAGCTTGAGCGTGAGCGGCCCCGCTTTCGCTAAGACGTGCAGCTTCCCCTGCTCATAGCCGATATCCGCCCCGATGGGCAGCAGCAGAATGAGCGCGATAATCGCCGCGATCACGCCGAGGATGATCAGCAATACCAAGGCTCAGCCCTCCTTCTTCGCGCCCTCGTCCAGGTTCTCCATCATGATCTGCCCAGGGGTCACGGTGTTTTGCAGCTCGTCGATCGCCTTTTGCAGCTTCTCCACGCCCTCGCCGTTGGTCATGTCCGGCAGCGGCGGGAGCTGCGAGAGATCGGAAATGCCCATCGTGCGCAAAAACACGTCCGTCGTGTGAAAGAGCGCGGGGCGCCCGGGCGCTTCCAAATGCCCACAGACCTCGATGAGGCCGCGCTCCTGGAGGACGCTCACGGTATAGGAGCTGTCCACCCCGCGCACGCGGTCGATGTAAGCGCGGGTCACAGGCTGGAAATACGCCGTGATCGCGAGGGTCTCCAGCGCGGGCTGGGAGAGCATGGGGGGCTTGCGCTGCTCGAGCGCTCTGGTGATGAGCGGCGCGTAGTCCGGCGCGGAACACATCTGTAGCTTGTCCCCCAGGCGCAGAACGCGCATGCCGCGCCCCTCCCGCTCGTAGCGGTCGATCAGCTCCTGCGCGAGCACGGAGAGCTCCTGCTCGTCCGTCTCCAGCACCAGCGAGAGCCGCGCGAGCTTCACCGGTTCCCCCGCCGCAAAGAGTATAGCCTCCAGAGCAGATAAAATATCCATTCTTTTTATTCCTCAATTTTCTCAAGGATCTCGTCCACGTCGCCGCCGACAAAGCGCAGGCGGTAGCTCTCCTCCGCCCGCTCAATGTGGACGCTGCCCATGCTGATAAGCTCCAGCACGCTCATAAAGGTCGCCACGACCTCCGAGCGCGAGGCGCATTCGCGGTAGAGCGCCTCCAGCGTCTCCTCCCCGCCGCGCAGGCGCTCGAGGATCTGGCGGCTCTTGCTGCGCACGCTGTAAACGATGCGCTTGGGGATGGCCGCGCCGATGCGGTCCTCCGCCTCCGGGGTCTTGCCCCCGCGCGAATAGACGCGGTAGAGCGCGCGCAGAAGATCCACCGGCTCATGGCGGTACTCGTACTCCCGCGCCAGCTTCGGCAGCGGCTCGGGGAGCTTGGCAAAATAGAGCAGCCCCAGCTCCGAGGCTTTTTTAAGCTCCGGCGTCACCTTCTGCACGGCGGCAAAGCTGTCCTTGGCCTTGAGCTGCTCCAGGGATTGCAACAGCACCTCCAGCTCGGAGACCTCTTCCTCCTGCGTCAGCAGCATGCGGGTCTTGATATACAGCAGATGGGAGGCCATCTGCACGAATTCACTCGCGATCTCCAGATCCATGCTCTGCATCCTGTCCAGATAGGCCAGATACTGCTCGAGGATATCGGAGATGACGATGTCGCGTATCTCGATCTTGTTTTTGGAGAGCAGCATCAGGATGAGGCTCAGCGGCCCTTCAAAGTCCTGCATCTCATCCTTGTCGCGGATGACGCCCTCCAGGTAAAAATTCGGATTTTCCATCAGCGGTAAAACAGCATTTCCACAAGCTTCATCGTTCCCTGCGCAACGGGCACCAGCGCCCGGTACGCGGCGTTGATGACGGCGTTGAGGGGCGAACCGAGAAGCCCCGTCGCCACCAGCGCGAAGAGGAGCAGCGAGCCGTAGCGCTCATAGCGCAGAACGACTCTGTACTTTTCATCGGGGAGCGCGGCGAGCAGGATCTTCGAGCCGTCCAGCGGGGGCACGGGCAGCAGGTTGAAGATCGCGAGCCCTAGGCTGATGCGCGCCGTGAGCAGGAGCATTTGCAGCAGGTACTCCCCCGCCCCGCTCTGCCGCAGCGGGCGAAACAGCGCCCCGTAGAGCGCGAGAAAGACCAGCGTGATGACCACGTTGCACAGCGGCCCCGCCAGCGCCGTGAGCGCCATGCCGCGCTTGGGGTCGCGGAAGCGGTACATGTTCACCGGCACGGGCTTTGCCCAGCCGACGTGGAACACCACCATCATCAAAAGCCCCATCGGATCGAGGTGCTTCAAGGGGTTGAGCGTGAGCCGCCCCGCGTCCTTCGCGGTGGTATCGCCCAGCCGGTAGGCGACGAAGCCGTGGCTCAGCTCGTGCAGGGTGATGCACAGCAGCGAGGGGATCACGCCCAGCAGGATGCTCAAAAGGTAGCCGAAATCAAAGCCGCCCATAATATCTTCCCAAATGCTGATGCCGCTCACCTCCCAAATTACCATTCATTGTACCAAAGAAACAAACGGATTACAAGTGTTTTCAGTTTTCGCGCGCAAAAATTCCGGGCGACCCGCGAAACGGATCGCCCGGTTTTCTGAAAACCGAAAACTACAACAGCTTTACGATCTCCGCGAGCAGGGCGTCTCTTCCCTGCCCCTTCTCGGCGGAAAAGGGGATGAGCAGCACGTTCTCGGGCAAGGCCAGCGTCTCGCGGATGCACGCCAGATTCGGCTCGATCTCGCTTTTTTTGAGCTTGTCGAGCTTGTTTGCGACGACGACGTCGTCGGCGGTGGGCTTGTGCCGCGCGTCCACGATCATCACGCCAAGGGAGGTGAGCGAGGGCTCGGCGAAGAAAGCCTCCATCAGCCTGCCCCAGCGCTCGCGCTCTGCCTGCGAGACCTTGGCGTAGCCGTAGCCGGGCAGGTCAACGAGATAGAGCTTTTCGTCGATGAAGAAGTAGTTGACGTGCACGGTCTTGCCGGGAGCGGCGCCGACGCGGGCGAAGTTTTTGCGGTTCAGGACGCGGTTGATGACCGAGGACTTGCCGACGTTGGACTTGCCCGCGAAGACCACGGTCGGAAGCGCCGTGCGGATAAACTGCTTCGGGTTTGCCGCCGAGCGGATGAACTCCGCCTTGTTTACGTTCAAAATCGCCATCGCGCACCTACTGCCTGACGCCGCTGCGCTCGTGCTGCACGGGCGGGATCACCGCGACGGGAGCGCTCACGCTCTCCCCCTCGCGCGGCATGAGCGCCACGTCGAGCACCTTATCCACATGATCCGTCGGCACGAAGCAGAGCTTTTCGCGCACAGTCT
>CAJOFI010000089.1:0-4486 GCA_905233595.1 uncultured Oscillospiraceae bacterium
CGCCGACGAAGGAGGCGGGGCGGCGCTTGATCTTCATCACGTCGCTCTGTACTACCCTTGACCGTGCGATATGCTGGGCGGCATCAGAGAGGGGGCTGCAAGCCGTTCAGCCCGCTCAACGACAGCATACGCGCCGTCTATCGGCGTGACTGCTGACGTGGAGCCTTTTTGTGATGCGCCGGTTCAGCCACGGGGCAGCACGGCAGCACGAGAGGGCGGGAGGCGAGTCACAGCTATGCACAGCCTCTGAACTCCGTGCAGATTGGCGTCACCGTGCACGGACGGCTTCCCAGACGGCTTCTGGTTCCCGAGGGTCTTTGCCCTGGCTGAACGTCGGGTACGGCTTGCCGGGGATGGTGTGACCGAGGGGACACCAGTGCGGCGAGGTACGTTCTTCCTTGCGCGTGACGGGGAACAAGCCTCCCTTGACGCACATCATGCTTGGGTATGCGTAGTATCTGCACTCCATGCAGTGATATGTAGCCCTTGGACGTGGCATTTCGATGTCTCCTTTCGTTGCGTTATACCTGGTCAGATGTCGATTTTCCACCGGTTTTCCACATAGTTTTCAACAGGGCTATTTTATCACCCGCTCACGGGGAAATCAATATCTTGCGTCTTGCACCCGCTCCACCACAAGATGTAGTAAGCCCATGTCTTGGGATGGTGCGAAGCACCACCCCTGGGGCGCCATCTTTGCACAATTTATTTCTGCACAGTTCCTAATCGGAAACGATCCATTGAAAAAAATGAAAGTCCCGGCGTTTTTTGCCATCTAAAATGTGCCGCGGTTTGTTTTCTCCTCTCCGCACATACTGTTTTTTGCAGCAGTATCTGCGGAGGGGAGTTTTTTTATGAAAAGAATGGTATTGACGGCGCTGGCGGCGCTGACGCTCGCGGTCTTTTCGCCCGCGGCCTTTGCGCAGGAGCTGGCGCTGGGCGGTCAGATCGTGGGCATCCAGATCCAGACCGAGGGTGTGCTCGTCGCCGGCACCGGCGCGGTGGAGACCGCCGAGGGGCAGTTTTCGCCCGCGCAGGAGGCGGGCGTGCGGCAGGGCGACGTGATCGTGGAGCTCTCCGGGCAGCGCATCACGAGCGCCGGGGATCTGATCGGCGCGGTGGCGGCGCTCGATGGCGAGAGCGGGGAGCTCACGGTACTGCGCGGCGGCAAGCCCCTGCTGCTGACGGTGAAGCCCGTGCGCTCGGACGAGGACCAGTGGCTTCTCGGGATGTGGCTTCGCGACGGGATCTCGGGCATCGGCACCGTGACCTTCTGCGACCCGGCGACAGGGCTTTACGGCGCGCTTGGGCACAGCATCAGCGACGCGGAGAGCGGCTCCATGGTGCCGATGGACGCGGGCAGCGTCACGGAGGCGGAGATCGTCTCGGTCAAGCCCGGCGCGGCGGGCGTCCCGGGCGAGCTCAACGGCTGCGCCGATCTGGGGAAGGTGCTCGGCAGCATTGAACACAACACCGAGCACGGCATCTTCGGCCACATGAACACGCCCGGCGGCGGGCGCATCGTGGAGACCGGGCAGATCCGCACCGGCCCCGCGACGATCCTCGCCACGGTGGACGGCGGCGGGACGAAGGAGTTTTCCGTGCGCGTCTCGCGCATCTACCGCGACAGCGGCGCCGAGCACGTCATGCTCAGCGTGACAGACCCCGAGCTCTGCGCGCGCACAGGCGGCATCGTGCAGGGCATGAGCGGAAGCCCGATCCTGCAAGACGGCAAACTCGTCGGCGCGGTGACGCATGTGTTCCTGTCCGACCCGAAGCGGGGGTATGGCATCAGCATCCAGGATATGCTTGACGACGCGGGCATGGCTGCATAAATCGGGGCAGTGAAAAAATCCGTTTTTTCACTGCCCCTTGTTTTGCGTTATGAGGAGAAGGTTCTCGGGAGAACCGTCAATCAACAGCGCCCTTTTGTATCTTCATCATATCCCGCGGGTGTGCTTTGTCAAGCGGCAAAGCGGTTCACCCGAATTGATAGGTGCTCTTGCCCTGCTGCTTGGCCTTGTACATGGCGGCGTCAGTTTTCTCGAAGAGCTCCTCGGCGCTGGCGACCTGCGTCCCGTGCACGATGCCGACGCTCACCGAGGTTGCCGGGAGACCGTCGGCGGTATCCGCGAGCGCCCTGTTGATCAGCGTGATCTTCTGGACGATCAGATTGCGCTGCAGCTCGGTGGAGTGCACCATGAAAACCACGAACTCGTCCCCGCCGATGCGGCATATGTAATCGTCGGAACGGAAATTGCTGCGCAGGACGTTCACGAGCTTGACGAGCACCCGGTCGCCGGTCTCATGCCCGAAGCCGTCGTTGACGCGCTTGAAGTTGTCCACGTCGAAGAGCAGCATATAGGTGTTGTCCATGTTGATGCTCGAGAGCAGCAGCTCGTAGCCCGAGCGGTTGTAGGCGCCGGTCAGCTCATCGTGGGACGCCTTGAAGTTCAGGTGCTCCAGGCTGCTCTTATACACCTCGTACATGGTGTTGTAGGTGCGCGCAAGGTAGCGAAACTCGTTCGCGCCCACGACGGGAATGGGGCTGTCGGCCTTGATGCGATCGACCGCCGCGAGCACCGGATGGATGCCCAGCCGGGAGGTCAGCCACACCATGAAGAAGATCCCGATCGCCTGCAGCACGATGACCACGCGCACGCCGACCATCTCATCCTGCAAGGATGCGAGGGCGGAATGATCCGTGTCGTGGGTGATGCGCTCGAGCTCGGCGAGACTCTCCTTCATGCTGCTGCGCACCTGATCCTTCATCTCGTAATACGCATCGTCGAGCACCATCTGCGTCGCGAGATGCATCTTGTCATGGGCGGAGAGCGCCGCGTCCTCCTCGCTCAGATGCACCGAGCGGAGGATCTCCGGGTACTCGGTATAGCCCTTCGCCTCGATCACCAGCTTCATGGCGTAGTACTCCCGCTGCATCAGCAGCAGGGAGCTTCGCATCGCGTCCTGCAGCTTTTCCTGCGCGGCAAGGCTCCCCTTGCCGCCCTTCATGCGCGCAACGGCCTCCTCGCGGCGGTTGGCCTCGAAGGCTTCCTCGAAATATTCCTCAAGAAAGCGCGTATCCCCCTCGACCGTGAAGCGCTGCGCCCGCTCGGTCAGATAGTCGGAAGCCTCGATCAGCTGCGAGGCGGCATTGCGCAGCTCGATCTGCTGTTCCGAGACCTGGGTCAGCTTCTGAAAGCTGTCGGTCAAGTGAAAGGTAAACAGGAACATCAGCGAGCATGCGATCACCGCCCCGACCACCAGCCAGAAGTGGATCGTGCGCAGGGATACGCCGTCGCTCTTTGGATTCATTTTCAACATTTTCGCCTCTCTATATTTCCTCCGCCCGCCCGGATGGCAAAGCGATTCATTGTATTGTAGCACATTCCCATGATAAATGCTACCACAAAAACCGGAAAAAGCGAAAGAGCTTTTCTTAATTTTTTCTTTTTCCCTATCGTAATTTGTCGGGATGTCTGCTATAATGAGTTGAAAACATCAAATCACCAGGAGGATTCAACATGGAAGCCAAGAAGAGACTTGTGACCCGCAGCGATTTTGACGGTCTGGCCTGCGCGATGATGCTGCGCGAGCTGGGTATCATTGAGGATATCAAGTTTGTCCACCCGAAGGACGTGCAGGACGGCAAGGTGGAGCTCTCCGCGAACGACATCACGACCAACCTGCCCTACGATCCCCGTGTGTCCCTGGCCTTTGACCACCATGAGTCCGAGGTGGACCGGCTGAAGGCGGAGGAGGTCGGCGGCAAGCTGATCATCGACCCGAACGCCCGCAGCGCCGCCCGCGTCGTCTACGACTACTACGGCGGGAAGGCGACCTTCCCCCGCATCAGCGACGAGCTGATGGAGGCGGTGGACAAGGGCGACAGCGCGGACTTCACGCTCGACGAGGTGCTGCACCCCGAGGGCTGGGTCATGCTGCACTACATCATGGACCCGCGCACCGGTCTGGGGCGTTTCCGCAACTTCCGCATCTCCAACTATGAGCTGATGATGCAGCTCATCGGCTTCTGCATGGATCACAGCATCGACGAGATCCTGAAGCTGCCCGACGTGGCCGATCGCGTGGCGCTGTACCACGAGCAGGCGGCGCTCTTCGAGGCGCAGCTCAAGCGCATCGCGAAGGTGCACGGGAAGGTCGTCGTGCTCGATTTGCGCGGCGAGGAGATCATCCACGCGGGCAACCGCTTTATGATCTACGCGCTCTACCCCGAGTGCCAGATCTCGGTGCACGTCGTGTGGGGCTTCCGCAAGCAGAACACGGCGGTCATGATCGGCAAATCCATCTTCAACAAGGCTTCCGAGGTGGACATCGGCGAGCTCTGCCTGCGCTACGGCGGCGGCGGGCACCACAACGCCGGCACCTGCCAGCTCGACAACGACATCGTGGACGCCGAGCTGCCGAATATCATCGAAGCGCTCAACGCTTGATCGGCGGCATGGGGGCAGTGAAGGGTGAAAAG
>CAJOFI010000089.1:4573-9139 GCA_905233595.1 uncultured Oscillospiraceae bacterium
TGTACGTCTTCGCCCGTTTTTTTGCAATCTGTAAAATTGTACCGCGCGGGCGGCTGATAGCCGCCCCTACGGCGGGGGAACGGAGAACGCGAAATGTTATGATTGAAAATCCGTCGCGCAGCGACACCATAACTTTTCACTTTTCACTATTCTCCATTCACTGCCCCGCGCCGCCGATCAAAGATCGGCGGCGCGGCCGCTCAGGCGTGGTGCAGCGGGTAATGGACGTGCAGCAGCTCGTGGGCGCGGCCCTTGAGCAGCTCGTCGTAGATATAGCCCAGCGCGGGGTTCTGCTGGGGGAGCTTGAGCTCGCAGGCCTCGTCCGCCTTGAAGATGGCCTCGACGCGCTCGGCCTTGCGGGCGTTGGAGGCGGGGGGCTGGCCGCCGCCGCCGATGCAGCCGTTGGGGCAGGCCATGACCTCGATGAAGTCGAAATGCTCCCGGCCGCTCTGCACCATCTCGATGAGCCTGTCCGCGTTGCCGAGGCCGTTTGCCACCGCGATGCGCAGGCTCAGCTCGCCCGCCGTCACGGTGAAGGCCTTGATGCCCTCCAGCCCGCGCACGCCGCATTCCGCGATGGTCTTGAGCGTCTCGGGCGAGGCGTCGTCGAGCACTCTGCGGATGACCGCCTCGGTCACGCCGCCGGTCACGCCGAAGATGACGCCCGCGCCGGTGTAGTCGCCGAGGGGGCTGTCCGGCTCGGAATCGGGGAGCTTGCTCAGGTCGATGCCCGCGGCCTTGATGAGGCGCGCAAGCTCGTCCGTGGTGAGCACGAGGTCGATGAGGCGCTTGCCGTCCTTCACGAGCTCGGGGCGCTGCGCCTCAAACTTCTTGGCCGTGCAGGGCATGATGGCGACGGAATACACGTCCTCATCCTTGAACTGACGGCGGATGAGCGCGCCGAGCATCTCCATGGGGCTTCCGCAGGTGGACACCTGGGGCATCAGCTCCGGGTGCGCCTTCTCGACGTGCTGGATCCAGCCGGGGCAGCAGGAGGTGAACATCGGCAGCTTCGCGCCGGACTTGAGCTTCTCGATAAACTCCGCGCTCTCCTCCATGATGGTGAGGTCGGCGGAGAGGTTGGTGTCATACACCACGTCCACGCCCAGGCGGCGCAGCGCGGTGATGAGCTTGCCGGTGACCGGCTCGTTGGCGGGCATGCCGAACTCCTCGGCCAGACCCACGCGCACGCTCGGCGCAAACTGCACGACGACGCGCTTGTTGGGATCGTTGAGCATCTGCCACATCTCGGGGATCTGGCGGTTGATGGTGAGCGCGCCGGTGGGACATACCGCCGCGCACTGGCCGCAGCCGACGCAGCCGGTCTCGATCAGCATCTTGCCGAAGCCGGGGGCGACGATGGCCTTCTTGCCGCGCTTGGTGAAGTCGATGGCGCCGATGTTCTGCACCTCGGAGCACATGCGCACGCACAGGCCGCAGAGGATGCACTTGGAGGGGTCGCGCGTGATGCAGGGGGAGGAGACATCCAGCCGCTCGTGGGAATAGGTGTTCTCATGGAAGCGCGGCTCCACCACGTTGTAGCGGTGGGCGTACTCCTGCAGCTTGCAGTGCCCGCTCTGCTCGCAGGTCAGGCACTCGGCGCGGTGGCTGTTCATCAGAAGCTGCAGCGTGGTATGACGGCTCTTGAGCACCTTTTCGGTGTGGGTGTTGACGATGAGGCCGTTGCGCGGCTGCATGGAGCAGGCGGCGTCGAGCGCCGGCAGCCGCCGTAGACGGACAGGTTCTCGCAGTAGCAGAGCGAGGGGATGTCGATGCCGTTATGGCGCGCGACCTCCAGGACGTTGCGCTCGTCGGTGAACGGACATTCCACGCCGTCGATGATCATTTTCTTTTCTGTCATGGCTTAACCCTCCCTGATAGCGCCGACCGGGCAATTTTGCTTGCAGGTGCCGCACTTGATGCATCTGGTGGCGTCGATGACGTGCTTGTGGCGCGGCGTGCCGACGATGGCGTCCACCGGACAGTTGCGCGCGCAGCGGGTGCAGCCGATGCACTTGTCGGTGATGACGTACTGGCTGAGCGCCTTGCAGGTGCCGCAGTGGCAGCGCTTGTCGCGGATATGCTCGATATACTCATCCTTGAAGTTTTGCAGCGTGGAGAGCACGGGGTTCGGCGCCGTCTTGCCGAGGCCGCAGAGGGAGGAGACCTGGATCATCTCCGCCAGGTCGCGCAGCTCGTCAAGATCGCTCATGCGCCCCTTGCCCTGGGTGATGCGGGTGAGGATCTCGTTCATGCGGGTGGTGCCCTCGCGGCAGGGGGTGCACTTGCCGCAGGATTCCTCGCAGATGAAGTTCATGAAGAACTGCGCGATGTTGACCATGCAGCTGTCCTCGTCCATGACGACAAGGCCGCCGGAGCCGATGATCGCGCCGACCTTCTTGAGCGAATCGAAGTCCATGGGCAGGTCGAGGTGCTCCTCGGTCAGACAGCCGCCGGAGGGGCCGCCGATCTGCACGGCCTTGAACTTCTTGCCGTTTTTGATGCCGCCGCCGATGTCGTAGACGACCTCGCGCAGGGTCGTGCCCATGGGCACCTCGATAAGGCCGGTGTTCACGACGTTGCCGGTCAGCGCGAAGGCCTTGGTGCCGGGGCTCTTCTCGGTGCCGACGGAGCGGAACCAGGCCGCGCCCTTCTTGATGATGTCGGGGACGTTGGCGAAGGTCTCGACGTTGTTGAGGCAGGTGGGCTTGCCGAAGAGGCCCTTGTCCACGCTTCTGGGGGGCTTGGTGCGCGGCATGCCGCGGTTGCCCTCGATGGAGGCGGTCATGGCAGAGCCCTCGCCGCAGACGAAGGCGCCCGCGCCCTTGTTGATGTGCATGTGGAAGCTCTTGCCGCTACCGAGGATGTTGTCGCCGATCAGGCCGTATTCCTCCGCCTGGGCGATCGCGATCGTGAGGCGGGAGACCGCAAGCGGGTACTCGGCGCGCACGTAGATATAGCCCTCGGTGGAGCCGGTGGCCACGCCCGCGATGATCATGCCCTCGAGGATCTTGTGGGGGTCGCCCTCCATGCAGGAGCGGTCCATGAACGCGCCGGGGTCGCCCTCGTCGCCGTTGCAGACGATGTACTTGACCGGCTCCTCGGTATGCGCCGCGACCTGCGCCCACTTCTTGCCGGTGGGGAAGCCCGCGCCGCCGCGCCCGCGCAGGCCGGAATCGCTGACCTCCTGGATCACCTCTTCCCCGCTCATCTCAAAGAGCGCCTTCGCCAGCGCCGCGTAGCCGCCGATGGAGAAATACTCCTCGATGCTCTCCGCGTCGATGTGGCCGCAGTGCTCGAGCACGCGGCGGGTCTGTTTCTTATAGAAGGGGATGTCCTCCTGCCGCTTGTAGAGCTGCCCGTTCTGGTGGTAGCCCAGGCGCTCGATAAACTCGCCGCCCAGCAGGGTCTTCTCCACGATCTCGGCCACGTCCTCGGCGCGGACCTTGGTGTAGAGCCAGCCCTCCGGCTCGATGCGCACCAGAGGCCCCATCTCGCAGAAGCCGTGGCAGCCGGACTTCTTGATGCCCGTGGCGCTGCCGCCGCAATTGTCGTTCAGCGAAAGCTCAAAGGCCGCGCCGTGCGCCGCCATCTGCTCCTTGAGCGCCTCGAACACGGCGAGGTTGCCGCCCGCCGCGCAGCCGGTGCCGCAGCAGACCAGCACCTTGCGCTTCTCCCGCTGCCGCGCCTGGCTGAACTTCTCCCGCAAGGCGCGGAACTGCTCTAAATTCTCGATCCTCTCGCGCATGTTCAGCCCTCCTCTCTTAGCTGCTCCACGAGCGCGCGCGCCTTTTCGGGCGTCATGGCGGCGTGGACGGTGTCGTTGACCATGACCACGGGGCTCAGACCGCAGGCGCCCAGACAGGAGACGATCTCCAGCGTGAAGAGCCCGTCGTCCGAGTTGGGCTTATGCTCGTTCGTGCCGGTGGCGTCGTAGAGCGCCTGCAGGACGTTGCTGCTCTTGCGAACGTGGCAGGCCGTGCCGCGACATACCTTCATGACGTACTTGCCCTTCGCGTCGAGGGAGAAGTTGCCGTAGAAGGTCGCCACACCGTAGAGCTTCGATTCGCTCATGCCGACCTTCCGGGCGATGTATTCCAGCGCCTCCTGCGGGAGATAGCGGTACTTCTCCTGCACGTCCTGCATGATCGCGATGATTTTTGCCTTGTCGCCGCCGTAATTGGCCAACACGGAATCAATGAAGCGGAAATCAACGGTTTCCAAAGATATCGCGTCCTTTCTTTTTTGTGATGCGTGCTTTGATAATTTCATAACAAGCCGCACCTTTAGTTTACCTTATTTTGTAACACAAATCAAGCCATATTGATATAATTTCCAAGAACATCACGACAAAACCTCGCGCGTGCAAAAAGACTTGGGCAGCTCTGAAAACGCAGGTCCGGTGATGCGCCGGGCAGGAGTTTTTAGGGAAGCGCTGATTAAATCCGGCGAGAGCGGATGCCGAGCAAATTTGCGTTCTGATGAAGGCAGTTTTTCGCCGGAATACTTTGTGTATTGCAAGAAAAAGTGACAAAATCAGAGCGTAAATTTTCCGGAAGATGCCGA
>CAJOFI010000089.1:9164-10203 GCA_905233595.1 uncultured Oscillospiraceae bacterium
TTCGCCGGAATACTTTGTGTATTGCAAGAAAAAGTGACAAAATCAGAGCGTAAATTTTCCGGAAGATGCCGAAGACGATTTATTCAGCGTTTCCTTAGAGCTGCCCACTTGACAAAAGCGCGCGATCGGGTACAATAGCGGTATCCGAGCCGTGAGACGGGTACTTGCGGCGAGGAACGAGCATACTATCTGACGCCGAAACAGGGAGCTTGAGGCGGAAGGCCGCGTTTGCGCACCTCGCGTGCGTCTTGCTGCCATGCCTTCCGGCGTGGCTTTTTTGTTTGGCAGAAAGGAGCCGCCATGGAATCCCGCATCGCCGCCATCGCCATTCTCGTCGAGACCCCGGACTCGGTGGAGGCGCTCAACGCGCTTCTGCACGATTACGCCCCCTATGTGCTCGGCCGCATGGGCATCCCCGACCGCAGCAGGGGCGTGAACGTCATCTGCCTCGCGCTGGACGCGCCGATGGATGTCGTCAACGCGCTCAGCGGCAAGCTCGGGCGTCTGCCCGGCGTCAGCGCCAAAGCCGTAACACCCAAAATCAAACAAGGAGACAACACGAAATGAAAAAGCTCACCCGCATCCTCTCTCTCGTCACCCTTCTGAGCCTCTGCCTCACGCTCTGCTGCTGCGCGGCCTTCGCCGAGGACGCGCTCGACGCCGAGCTTCCCGTGCGCGTCTACACGCTCAACGGCACCACCGGCTTCGGCATGGCCGGTCTGATTGCCGCGGCGGAGGAGGGCAGCGCCGCCCTGAACTATACCTTCACCGTGGAGAGCGACCCCTCCGTCGTGACCGCCGCCCTCATCAGCGGCGACTGCGACGTTGCCGCCCTGCCCACAAACGCCGCCTCTGTCCTCTACAACAAGACCGAGGGCGCGGTGCAGGCGCTCGCGCTCAACACGCGCGGCGTGCTCTACCTCGTGACGGACGGGGAGACGAAGGTCGAGAGCCTCGCCGACCTCGAGGGGCTCACAGTCTACGCGCCCGCGCAGAACCCCAGCTTCATCCTCCAGGCGCTCTGTGACGCCGCAGGGGT
>CAJOFI010000090.1 GCA_905233595.1 uncultured Oscillospiraceae bacterium
CGGCGCGGTGGGCGAGTACCGCGTCAGCGGGACGCTCAGCGCCGGGCAGATCGTCGTGGACACCGGGGAGGACGCCATGGACGTGACGCTCATCCTCGACGGCGCGGATGTCACCTGTCCCAGCGGCCCCGCCATTCTCGTCAAGCAGGCGAAGAACGTGCATCTCGTGCTCGCCCCGGGCAGCGAGAACCGCGTCACCTCCGGCGCGCGGGAAGATCTCAACACCTACAACGAGAGCCGCAGCGGCGCCGCCATCTTCTCTGAGGACGATCTCACGATCGAGGGCGAGGGGCAGCTCGCGGTCAGCGGCTATCTCAACAACGGCATCACCTGCAAGGACGATCTCAAGCTCAAGGGCGGCACCGTCAACGTTACCGCCGCGAACAACGGGCTGCGCGCCTCGGAATCCATCAGCATTTCGGGCGGCACCGTCAACGTCACCGCCGCCAACGACGGCGTGAAGACCAGCTCGGACGTCAAGGAGGGCAAGGGCTATATCGACATCTCCGGCGGCAGCCTCACCGTGCGCAGCGGGGGCGACTCCCTGGACGCGGTCACGGAGCTTCGCGTTTCGGGCGGCAGCATCAGGACCGAGAGCCGCCAGGAGCTTGAAGCCGTCAGCAGCCGCAAGGGGCTCAAGGCCGGGACGCTTCTGAGCATCTCCGGCGGCAGCCTGGAGATCCACTCCGACGGGGACGGCCTGCACTGTGACGGCGATGTGAGCGTCACGGGCGGCAGCCTTCTCATCGTCGCGTCCACCGGGGTGCAGAGCGGCGTCAAGGACAGCGGCCGGGGCGATATCCTGCTCAGCGGCGGCAAGCTGCTCATCTCCGCAGGCAAGCGGGCGCTCAAGGCCGAGGGCAGCGCCCGCGTGACGACGGAGCTGCTCGCCCTCGGCACCTCCGATAAGCAGACCGCGCCCGACACCGAGGGGCAGGCCTTCGTCTTCGCCGCCCTCGAGGGCATGGCGGGCGAGACCCTCCAGATCGCGGGGGAGAGCTTCGATCTGCCCCAGCGCTTTTCCTGGCTCTTCTATACCGCCCCCAGCCTCAGTGCGGGGCAGCCGCTCAGCTTCCAGCTCGGCCAGCAGCAGTACAGCGTAGAGGCAAAGTAGCGCGAACGCTCCTTCCGGGCAGCTCTATTCCCGCTTTCGCTTCAAACTCCATCATGACGACTCCGTCCCGGGGCTGTGAAAAACACGTTTTTTCACAGCCCCGGGCTATCTCTTTGCATAAGGCCGAACAGTTTCCGGGAAAAATTACACGTAAATTATGTGAACTATTTTTTGCGAAGCTCTTGCATTCCTCTGAACCTTTTGTTATAATTACCGTATCATTCTGTCGGGATTTCGGAAGATTCCGAACTTTTTGTAACTCTTTGACACTGAATTGATACCATCTTCAGAGATCTGGAGGCCAGCTTCTATGAGAAAGAACCTACGGCGAACCTTCGCCTTTGTCTTCGTGTTAGCGCTGCTGCTGAGTCTGGCGGTTCCGGCCATGGCGGACGGGACGATCCAAAACGCCCAGACGCCGACCATACTCGGGACCCTGGAGCCGGAGAGCACGCGGGATACGCTCGACGCGCTTGCGCTGCGCGGGGAACCGGGCGTGCGCGAGATCTACGTCTCCGCCGACGGCGACAACGAAAACGACGGCAGCGCCGAGCATCCGCTCGGATCGCTAAGCGTGGCGGCCGCCAGGGCGAACAGCTGCGAGGAGAGCCTGGTATACATCATCCTGCTCAGCGACATCAGGGTATACAGCGTGGTACGCTTTGTGAACAAGGATGTCGTGCTCATGAGCAACGAGGGCGCGTTCACGGTCTCCCGCGCGGACGGCTTCGCCACGGCGCAGGACGGCGTGCGCGGCACCTACAACCCCGCCATGATCGAGGTGGGTGATTTTCTCGGAAACAGCGCCAACCTCTCGGTGGACAGCGTGATCCTCGATGATCGCGGCGCGGCCGAGGCCGAGGAGTATCTCATGCAGAGCACCGAGCAGCCGGAGCTGAACAGCGCCTGCGTGCAGGACGCGATCATCGCCGCCTACGCGGGCTCCAGCGTCACGCTCAATCCCGGGACGGAGCTGCGCAACTTCGGCGGCCTGTCCGCCGCGCGCGTTGCGGGGAACGCCACCCTCACGATCGAAGGCGGCGCCGCGCTGCGCGATACCGAAGTGGTGCACGCGCCGCTTAACCTCAAGCCCATCCTGGCGGACGCGGTAGATCAGGTGAAGATCAGCGCCGACGCCATCGTGAGCGGGCACTTCCAGGCAGCGCCGGAGCCGGAGACAAACGACGAGCCCGTGACCAGCGACGAGCCCGTTACCAATGACGAACCTGTGACCAACGACGAGCCCGTCACCAACGACGAACCCGTTGCCAATGACGAGCCTGTAACCAACAACGAGCCCGTCACCAACAATGAACCCGTTACCAATGACGAACCCGTCACCAGCGGCGAGCCCGTAACCAACAACGAGCCCGTTACCAATGACGAGCCCGTTACCAATGACGAGCCCGTTACCAATGACGAACCCGTTACCAATGACGAACCCGTCACCAACGACGAGCCCGTCACCAACGACGAGCCTCAGACCAGCGACGAGCCGAAAGAGGACGTCGAAGGGCTCATTGAGCAGGCGGGTCAGATCGAAAGCGTCAGCACCGAGCGCGCCGGGGATCTCACAGATCTCAGCGGTCTCGGCGCGAGTGGGGAAGAGACGAGCATCCTGAGCTTTACGGTCGATCCGGAGGAGCTCTACTTCAACCTTCTCTCCGAGCTCCTGCGCTATGAGCTGGACTACACGCTCACGGTCAAGCTGCCCGATACGCTGGTTTCGGCGATCCGGGTCGGCGCGGATCAGGTGAGCGCGGCCAACGGTAGCTTTACCGTAACCCTCGACGAGCGGCTGAACTTCATCACGGACAGCCGGGATCGCGTGCAGTACAGCTTTGAGAGCAACGTTTTCCGCCTCTCCGACACGCAGGAGACCCCCACCGCGAGCAAGCTCACGCTGAGCTTTGAGCTCAAGGACGGCTGGAAGGATCATCTGAGCGAGCTGAGCGAGCCCCTCACCTTCACCTTCACCGCTACGCTTTCGAGGACGGATTTCGAGCCGGACAAGTACCTCGTGTCCAACGCGAAGATCAACAGCCTGAGCTTCAACATCGCAGGCAGGAGCCAGGAGCTTGCCGGCGCAAACGTCATGAAGGAAGCCCGGTCCAAGATGCTGCCCACGCCGACGGTATCGCTGCGTTACGATGCCAACGGCGGCGAGGGCGGCCCCGGGAACAAGCTCGTCTCCGTGCAGACCGGCTACGTGCTTGAGGACAAGAATCTGCCCACGCACGAGGACGTGGAGGGTGCGCCCGTGCTCTTCCTCGGCTGGACGGAAGCTCCCGACAGCACGATCTACAACCGCAAGGACACCGCGCCCGAGACCCTCAGCACCATCGACATTGACGGCTACACGAATCCCCTCACGGTCTACGCGGTCTACGGCTTTGACGAGAACGCCGACGGCATTGCGGACGCGCAGCAGTCGCTGGTGGAGCTGAGCTTTGACCCCAACGGCGGCGAGAACGCCCCCGCCCCGATCCTTGAGCCCGTCAAGGTGGGGGTCGGCGCGAGCATCGACATCCCGGAGCAGGAGCCGACGCGCAAGTATTACAGCTTCCAGGGCTGGAGCGAGAGCCGCAACTCCGACACCGGCAAGTACAAGTACAACGCCGATAAGAAGGCGGATCAGGACATCCTCATCACCGAGGACACGGTGCTGTACGCCGTCTGGCAGGAAAACCCCAGCTATACCCTCTACTATAACGCCAACGGCGGTACCGGCGCTCCCCCGTCTCAGTCCGGCGTCAGCGATGAAAACGGCGCTGTGGAGCTGGTCATCACCGACGGCGTCCCGACGCGCACCGGCTACAAGTTCCTCGGCTGGTCGCCCACCCGCACGGGCGCTGCGGCCTACTTCGCGGGCAACGAGGTGAAGATCTCCAACGGCAACGTGACGCTCTACGCCGTCTGGCAGCGAAACGGCACCAGCTACACCAACGGCAGCGGCTACACCGGCAGCGCCGGCGGATCCGGCGGCAGCAGCGCGCCGAGAACCGGCGACGAAGCGCCCATCGCGCTCTATGCCGCCCTCGCGGTCATCAGCCTCGGCGCAGTCGGCGCAGGAGCCTGGCTGATCCTTCGCGGACAGAAACGCAAGCATAAATAAAAAAGACGGACTTTGAAAAGCTGTTGCTTTTCAAAGTCCGTCTTTTTAGTGGACAGTGAAGCGTGAAAAGTTATGGTGTCCCCTTCGTGGACGGATTCAAATTTGTCCCCGAAGGGGACACCTTTATTCTTTATGGGGTTAGTCGGAAAACGTATTGTTCCTACTACACTCACCTATATCTGTAGCAATTCGTGTTGCTCTACATCAATCCCAGTCTTTGAATAGTCA
>CAJOFI010000091.1 GCA_905233595.1 uncultured Oscillospiraceae bacterium
TGGAAAACTTCGTTTTCCAAGCCATTTTTGTGAGTTTTCGGTTTTTAGAGCAGATACGGAGCTTTTTCCCGTCAATGCCGTTGCACAGACCTGTCATCCTGAGCGCAGGCGAAGGAGCTTTCCCGGTACGTCGTCCGGCAGGCGAAATTCTTCGCCCCGGCCTTCGGTCTCGCTCAGAACGACAAGCTCCCCTTCAAGCCGAACGCTTCCGTCTCTCCTCTGAAATCTGAAAACTATTTGAGATTGCCGAACAGACCTCTGAGCAGCGAGTTGGTGCCGCTGCGCATGACGGAGCTGAGGGCGTTGGAGGCGGCGCGCTTGGCGATGGTGGCGGCGCTGGTGGTCTTCCCGCCGGTGGCGGCATTGATAAGGTTGTGGCTCACGGCGGTGGCCACGGAGGACGCGGCGACGGTTGCGGCGCGCTGCGCGGTCTTCTTCTTGGCGTCACGCTCCTTCTGGGCGGCCTTCTCGGCGGCGAGCGCCTCTTTCTCGGCCTGCTTCTGCGCGGCGAGCGCTTCCTTTTCGGCCTGCTTCTGCGCGGCGGCCTCCTCTTTAAGGCGCTGCTTTTCGGCGGCGGCCTCCTCCTTGAGACGCTGCTTCTCCGCCTCCGCCTCGGCGGCGGCCTCGGCCTTGCGGCGCTCAAGCTCCTCGTTTGCCGCGATCAGCACCTCATAGGCCGATTCGCGGTCCACGCTCTCGCGGTACTTGAGCTCAAACTCGTCGAGCAGGATGATGGATTTGAGCTTCTCCTCATCCGCCATGCCGAGCTTGCTCTGCGGCGGGAGGATGAAGGCGCGCTCCACCACGGCGGGGATGCCGTCCTCGTCGAGGAAGCTCACCAGCGCCTCGCCCACGCCGAGGGCGGTCAGCGCCTCCTCGGTGTTGAAGGCGGGATTGACGCGGAAGGCCTTCGCCGCGGCGCGCACGGTCTTCTGCTCGGCCGGAGTGTAGGCGCGCAGGGCGTGCTGCACCCGGTTGGAGAGCTGCGCGAGCACCTCGCCCGGAATATCGGAGGGGGACTGGCTGATAAAGTAGATGCCCACGCCCTTGGAGCGGATGAGCTTGACGACCTGGGTGATCTTCTGCACCAGCGCCTTGTTCGCGTTGGTGAAGAGCAGATGCGCCTCGTCGAAGAAGAAGATCATGCGCGGCTTGTCGAGATCGCCCACCTCGGGCAGCTTCTCATAGAGCGCGGTCATCATCCACAGCAGGAAGGTGGCGTAAACCGTTGGGCTCTGGATCAGGCGCTGGCTGGATAGGACGTTGATATAGCCCTTACCGCTCAGATCGGTGCGCATCCAGTCGCGGATATCGAGCGCCGGCTCGCCGAAGAAGAGCTCGCCCCCCTCGCTCTCAAAGGCGAGCAGCGCGCGCTGGATGGCGCCGATGCTCGCGGCGGAGACGTTGCCGTAGAGGGTCGTGAACTCCGCGCGGTTGTCGCCCACAAACTGGAGCATCGCGCGCAGATCCTTCAGATCGAGCAGCAGCAGCCCGTGCTCGTCGGCGACCTTGAAGACGATGTTCAGCACGCCTGCCTGGATCTCCGTCAGCCCCAGCAGCCGCCCCAGCAGGGTCGGCCCCATCTCGGACACGGTGACGCGCACGGGATGCCCCTTCTCCCCAAAAATGTCCCAAAAGCGGGTGGGATAGCCCTGCATCACAAAGTCCTCCCCCAGGCCGAAGCGCCGGATGCGCGCCTGCATATCCTCATTGAGCACGCCGCTCTGGCACATGCCGGACAGGTCGCCCTTGACGTCGGCGAGGAACACGGGCACGCCCATCTCCGAGAAGCTCTCGGCCATGACCTTCATCGTCACGGTCTTGCCGGTGCCGGTCGCGCCGGCGATGAGGCCGTGGCGGTTTGCCATCTTCGGCAGCAGGTACAGGTTCTTGTCGGACTGCGCAAGCCAAATCTTGTTATCGCTGTACATAGTGATTCCCCCTGTTATTTTGTGTCGGTACAGATAGGCTTATCTTATCACAGCTTTCCCCGCGGCACAACAAAAAAATTGCAACGGGAAGAGAAACGCGGAAATTTGTAAATTTTTTTGCAACTGGCAGAAGGTGCATATTGAGTGCGCGGCAAAAATATGTTATCTTAGAGATAACAAGTATCCTGGAAAGAAGGGCGCGCATGAAAAAAAGGGTGATCTCCGCCGCGGTGCTGCTGATCGTGGCCGGTCTGTGTATCTTTCTCTCGGACGTGACGCGGGTGCTGTTCTTCGGCGCGGCAGGGCTTCTGTGCGCATATGAGCTGAGCCGGAACCTCGAGAAGCTCGAGGTCTACTGCTGTGCCTGGGTGATGTACGTCTTCACCTGCGCGATGGCGGTGCTCGCGCTCTGCCACGCAAGCCCCACCGCCTATCTCGCCTGCTTTACGCTGGGGGTGTTCCTCTCGCTCTTCTCCGGCATCCTGCACAGCAAGGTCAGCGGCAGCGGGGCGCTCTATACCCTCGCGGGGCTTGCCTATCCCTGCTTCCTCTTCGGGATGCTGATGATGATCTCGGTCAGCGAGATCTGGCTTGTGACGCTGACCTTCGGCTGCATCTCCACCTGGGTGTGCGACAGCTTTGCCCTCTTCGGCGGCATCCGCTTCGGCAAGCACAAGGTCGCGCCCCAGGTCTCCCCCAAGAAGACCTGGGAGGGCTGCCTCTGCGGCGCGGCGGCCTCGCTGGCTGCGGGCTTCGTGCTCTGGCTGCTGCCCGTGTTCCCGGAGGTCAATCTCGTCACCGCCCTCGCCACGAGTCTGATCGCCTCCTCCCTCGGGCAGATCGGCGATCTCGCGGAGAGCCTGATCAAGCGCATGATCGGCGTGAAGGATTTCTCGAACCTGATCCCCGGCCACGGCGGCATGTTCGACCGCGCCGACAGCCTGCTCTTCTCCATCCCCGCCGCCTACATCTGCCTGCACGTCGCAGGCCTGGGAATGTAGGCATTCGCGACAATACTGGGGCTGTGAAAAAACTCCGTTTTTTCACAGCCCCTATTTTTTATTGTCGCGAAGCGACACCATAACTATTCACTATTCACTATTCACTATTCACTATTCACTTTTCACTATTCACCGGTCACTGACCACCACTACAACGGCCAGGTTGGCAGCCAGCGGAGGAAGCGATCCGCCGCGCCGGGGTTGACCGGGTGGGCGGAGAGCTCGGGATAGAACATCGCGAACACCAGCACGCAGGCGAGCGCGAAGCCCCCCGCGTACATCAGCCAGTTTCTCCGCCCGTCGCGCATCAGCGCGAAGACGTAGCCGAGGGCGAGCACCAGAAAGGCCGCGCTGGGGAAATAGTGATAGGCGAAGGTGAGCCGGTCGATGAAGACCCAGGGCAGAAGCTGCGCGAGAAAGCCGATGAGCAGAAAGCCCGCCCGCTTATCCCGGCGGAAGGCCGCCATATACAGCAGCACGAAGAGCGCGAGCAGCCCCGCCCAGCAGAGCATGGGGTTTACGAAGGCGGAGACGCGGATGCGCTCGCCGTGTGCGCCGCTCTCCATATAATAGAGGATCGGGCGGATGTCCAGAATCCACTGATACCACTTTGAGGAATAGGGATGCGTCGCCACCAGGCCGGAGTGGTAGGAGAACATATAGCGCTGGTTATCCAGCACGACGCCCAGGTACGCGCGCGAGAAGAGCGGTGCGCCCTGCGCCCTGCCGTAAGGGAGATAGGACAGGTAGTAGATCAGCCCCGGGAGCGCCACGAAGAAGAGCAGGCAGAAGGCCGCGTTCTTCGCAAAGCGCGGGAAGGCAGCCCTCCCCTCCCCGGCAAAGCGCTCGGCCCAGTGCAGCAGCCACAGCACGGCAAGCCCCGCGCCCGCGTAGATGCAGATCCATTTGCTCGCCGCGCCGAGGCCGAAGCTGAGCCCGGAGAGCGCGAGCGCCCAGAGCCTGCCCTCCGCGAGCCAGATGTACAGGAAATAGTACATCAGCAGGATGAAGAACACGCCGTAGGTGTCGATGGTGGCGATGCGGGTCTGCGCAAAGTGCATGAAATCCGCTGCGAAGACGACGGTGCCGAGCGCCGGAACCGCGCTGCCGCCGAAGAGCCGCTTGAGAAGCAGGTACATCACGGGCAGCATCAGCACGCCGAAGAGCGTCCCCGAGAAGCGCCAGCCGAAGGGCGTCATGCCAAAGAGCTGAATGCCCAGCCCCAGGATCAGCTTGCCGAGGGGCGGGTGGCTGATCTCGTATGGCCAGATGCCGTGCAGATGCTCCCAGGCCGTGCGGGCGTGGTAGATCTCGTCAAAGTACGTGGAGTTTTCGATGCTGTATTCCGCGGGGCAGAGCGCCTGCTCGTCGCAGAGGGCGGCGTCCCGGCTCTCAGCCGGGATGACGTTTCCCGCGCTGTCGCGGAAGACCGCCTCCCCCAGCCAGGGCTCGCCGTAGCTGCAGGCGAGCTTCACGAAGCACGCGCCCTCCCCTTCCGCGTCCCGCGACGTGATCCTGCGTGAAGTCCTCTGCGAGGGGCGCGTAGCTCTCCCCGTCCCCGCTCAGCTCGATGCGGTAGCCGCCCATGCCCACCCCGGTATAGAGCATCAGCTCCGCCGGGTGCTCGGAGAGGGCGATCACCGCCTCGTGCTCCCCCATGGGGACAAAGCTCTGCGGCGCGCGCGTGTCGCCCAGGTCATAGAAGGCCACGCAGGCATAGACGCCGGTGATGAGCGCCATCAACAGCGCGTCCAGCCGGTGGTTTTCCTTTTTCCCCTGCGGCGCGGGCAGAGGGCAGCTTTTGAGCGCCGGAAGCCCCATATAAAAGGCCACGATCAGCAGCACCGCCGCCATGGGGAGAGAATATTGTACGATCGTATTTACCATAAGCATTTTTATAAGTGAAAAGTGAACAGTTCCTAAGGTGTTCACCTTCGGTGAACGGAATAAAAACCGTCGCGAAGCGACACCTTAACGATTCACGATTCTCTATTCACTGTTCTTTCAGGATCTCGTGCAGCTCCTTCACCGAGGGCAGCACGTAGTCGGGCTTGCGTTCGGCCTCGTCCACCATGCGCTGATCGGTCTCGCCCGAGAGCACCAGCACGGAGACGCTGCCCGCGTTCTGCGCCACGGCGATGTCGGTATAGAGCCGGTCGCCCACGGCGCAGATTTTTTCGTTGGGGATGCCGGTCATTTTGGCGATCACGTCGATCATATTGCGGTTGGGCTTGCCGATGTATTCGGGCTCCACCCCGCTCGAAGCGGTCAGCAGGGCGCAGATGCTCCCGCAGTCGGGCAGCACCTCCCCCGCCGGCATCGGGCAGACCCAGTCGGGGTTCGCGGCGAGAAACTTCGCCCCCCGGCGCAGAAAATGCACGGCGCGGTCGAGCTTTTCATATACAAGCTCCGTGTCGAAGCCCTGCACCACCACGTCCACGCTGTCGCAGTCCGTGTGCCCCCGCTCGTCGTTCACGAGACGGACGCCGTAGCTCTCGAGTTCCCGGTAAAAGGCTCTCGTGCCCGCAAGGTACACGCTCGCGCCGGGGCAATTCTGCGTCAGGTACATGCCCGTCGCCATGCCGGAGGTGAAGACGTTCTCGCTCTCGCAGGGAAAGCCGAGGCGGCGCAGGCGCGTGACGTAGTCCGTCCCCGCGCGGGAGGAGTTGTTGGTGAGGTAGATGTACTTCTTCCCCAGCCGCGGCAAGTCCTCCATCAGCGCGACGGCGCCCTCATAGACGTTGTCGCCCAGATACAGCGTCCCGTCCATATCGAACAGAAAGAGCTCGCAATCTCTTAGTTTATCCATCATTGTTCACCTTATTCCGTGTCAAGTCGTGACTTTGATCCTCTCAAAGCTCAAAACTCAAGGCTCAAAACTATTCTTCGCCCCACAGGAGCGCGCATTTGACGGCTTTGCTCCAGCCGTGCAGAAGCTGCCTGCGCTTCGTCTCCTCCATTTCGGCGGTGAAAACGCGATCGACCGCCCAGTTGTTCTTCACGTCCTCCAAACTCGACCAGTAGCCCACCGCGAGCCCCGCGAGGTAGGCGGCGCCCAGGGCTGTCGTCTCGATGCAGCGGGGGCGGTACACGTCGCAGCCGACGACGTCAGACTGAAACTGCATCAGGAAGTTGTTTGCCGAGGCGCCGCCGTCCACCTTCAGCTCCGTGATGGGGATGCCGGAGTCGCGCTCCATCGCGCGCACGATGTCGTGCGTCTGGTAGGCGAGGCTCTCGAGCGTCGCGCGCACGAGATGGGCGCGGCCGAAGCCGCGCGTGATGCCCACGACGCAGCCGCGCGCCCGCTGGCTCCAGTGCG
>CAJOFI010000092.1 GCA_905233595.1 uncultured Oscillospiraceae bacterium
TGCCGGAGTAGGAGAGGTCGAGCGTCACGTAGCCGACCATGTGCTCGCCAAAGTCGAGGCAGAGGTTTTCGCCCTTGCCGAGGGAGAGGTGCGGAAGCTCGTGCAGGACGATCTCGTCCTCCTCGGCGCTGTAACGCTCCTTGAGCTTAAAGCCCCCCATGGGCTGACAGATCGCGTGGCGCAGCGTCGGCCGCAGCGCCGCCGCCCGGTCGAGCAGCTTCGCGTTCCCAAGGGGGTGGAAATCTTCGATAATCGAAATGAGAGCCATAACAAAACCTCACAAAATAAGATCACGCACATGATACCGCAAACGCGCGCATATTGCAAGCGCTCCTTTGCCGCGCCGCGCCAAGTATTTCTTGCATTTTCGGAGAGAACGGTTTATTATAATGTAGAATATTACCTTGTCTATCGTCTGCGGAGGAAACTATGCGGTATGATTATCTGATCGTTGGCGCCGGACTTTACGGCGCGGTTTTTGCCCGGGAGATGCGCAAGCGCGGCAAGCGCGTGCTCGTGCTCGAAAAGCGCGCCCATGTGGGCGGCAACGTCTATACCGAGGACGTGGAGGGCATCCAGGTGCACGTCTACGGCGCGCACATCTTCCACACGAACAACAAAACGGTGTGGGATTATGTAAACCAGTTCGCGGAGTTCAACCGCTACACCAATTCGCCTGTCGCGAATTATCACGGGGAGCTCTACTCCCTGCCCTTCAACATGTACACCTTCAACAGGATGTGGGGCGTGGTAACCCCGAAGGAGGCCGAGGCGAGGATCAAAGAGCAGCGCGCCGCCGCCGGGATCACGGAGCCGAAGAACCTTGAGGAGCAGGCGATCTCCCTCGTGGGGACGGACATCTATGAAAAGCTCGTCAAGGGCTACACCGAGAAGCAGTGGGGCAGAGCCTGCACGGAGCTTCCCGCTTTCATCATCAAGCGCCTGCCCGTGCGCCTGACCTTTGACAACAACTACTTCAACGCCAGCTACCAGGGCATCCCCGTCGAGGGCTACACCCGCATGGTCGAGCGCATGCTCGAGGGCGTGGAAGTGCGGCTCGAGACCGATTACTTTGCCGACAAGGCGCGCTATGACGCGATGGCGGAGACGGTGGTCTACACCGGGGCGGTGGATCGCTATTTTGACTACTGCTTCGGCCCGCTGCAATACCGCAGCGTCCGCTTTGAGACCGAAGTGCTCGACACGCCGAACTACCAGGGCAACGCCGTCATCAACTACACCGACCGCGAGACGCCCTACACCCGCGTCATCGAGCACAAGCACTTCGTCTTCGGCACCCAGCCCAAGACCGTCATTTCCCGGGAATACAGCGCCGAGTGGAAGCCCGGGGACGAACCCTATTACCCCGTGAACGACGCGGCAAACACGGCGCTCTACGCGCGCTACCGTGCGCTGGCCGAGGCGGAGCGCGGCGTCGTCTTCGGTGGGCGGCTGGGCGAGTACCGCTATTACGACATGGACGCGGTGATCGCCTCCGCGCTGGAAAAGCTGGAAACATTATAAATAGAAGGAACACGATATGAAGCTGCTGACTGTGACCATTCCCTGCTACAACTCCCAGGACTACATGGCAAACTGCATCGAGAGCATCCTGCCCGGCGGCGACCGGGTGGAGATCATCGTCATTGACGACGGCTCGAAGGATCGCACCGGCGAGATCGCGGACGCCTACGCCGAGAAGTATCCGGACATCGTGCGCGTCGTGCACCAGCCCAACGGCGGCCACGGCGAGGGCATCAACCAGGGGCTTCGCCGCGCCACAGGCAAGTATTTCAAGACCGTGGACAGCGACGACAGGCTGAGCGCGGATTTCCCCGCCTTCCTCGACGAGCTGGAGCGCCTTGACCGCGAGGGCGGCGTCGATCTCTTCCTCACGAATTACCACTACGTCCATTCCGACGGCAAGGGCGACCGCTCCATCCGCTTCGGCAACGCCCTGCCCGAGGGGCGCGTCTTCACCTGGAAGGAGACGAGACCCTTCCTCGTCGATCAGATCCTCATGATCCACACGGTCTGCTTCCGCACGGAGCTTCTGCGCAAGACCGGGCTGGAGCTGCCGAAGCACACCTTTTATGAGGACAACCTCATGGTCTACGGCAACCTCCGCTACGTGGAGCGGATGTATTACAGGAACGTCGATCTCTATCTCTACACCATCGGCCGCGAGGGGCAGAGCGTGCAGGAGGACGTGATGAAGCGGCGCTACACCCATCAGATCAAGGCCACCGAGCTCTGCTTCAAGGCCTTCCATCTCGATGAGATCCGCGATAAGCGCAAGCTGGGCTATCTGAAACACGAGCTGTTCATCATGTTCGGCATCTCCATCATCTACGCCCGCTTAAACCGCAGCGAGAAGGCCGACCTTGACCTTGAGGCGCTCTGGGAGGAGTGCCGCCGCTACGACTACAAATGGGCCAACTACTTCCGGCGCAAAACGCCGCTTCGCCTGATCTGCGTCCCCGGCAAGGGCGGGCAGAGCTTTACCGAGGCGGTCTACCGCCTTGCGCATCTGGTGGTGCGCTTCAACTGATGGTTCCGGTCGATCTCATTACGGGCTTTCTCGGCGCGGGGAAGACCACCTTTCTGCTGCGCTACGCCCGCTTTTTGCTGCAAAAGGGGGAGAAGCTCGGCATCCTCGTGTATGACCACGGGGCGGTGAACGTCGATCTGCCGCTGCTGGGTACGCTGCGCGGGGATAACTGCGAGGTGGAGACCCTCGCGGCAAGCTGCGACGCGGACTGTCACCGCCGCCGCTTCCGCTCAAAGCTCATCGCGATGGCCATGGGCGGCTATGACCGCATCCTCATCGAGCCCTCCGGCGTCTTCGACATGGACGAGTATTTCGACACCCTGCGGGAAGCGCCGCTGGATCGCTGGCTGGACTTTGGGAACGTGCTCTGTGTTGTGGACGCGAAGCTCGAAAGCGATACCCTGCCGGAGGAGGAGTTCTTTCTCGCCTCCGAGGCAAGCTGCGCGGGCGCGCTCGTTATGAGCCGGGTGCAGCTTGCAGCGCCGCAGGAGATCGAAAACACGCTCCTGCATCTCAGGCAGGCGGCGGAGATGATCGGGGCGCAGCTTCCCGCGCGGGTGCTCGCGAAGGACTGGAGCCGCCTCGAAGCTGCCGATTTCGACGCGCTGCGCGCCTGCGGCTATGCCTTCCCGGACTACGTCAAGACGATCGCGGGGCGGGGGACGGGCTTTCAGTCCCTGTCCTTTCTGCGCCTTCCGCTCGGGGAGAAGGAGCTGCGCGAAAAGGCGGCGGCGCTCTTCGGCTCGGAGGCGTACAGTTCAACGCCACCCGCCGCGCCGCCGCCGTCCGCCCCGCGGCGGACAGCCTCGCCGTGCTCACTGTCATCGGAAGCGAGCTGCACGAGCGGGAGATCCACCTTCTGCTCACCGGCGAGGAGCCGAAGCTGCGCATTTTGTAAGAGCGCGTCGGCGTTCTCCTCGCGGGTGCAAGCCTGCATGAGATCCTTCGCTAAATTTCGTTGGGCTTTTGCTACGATCAATACCATTGTGTTATCGATATCTCAAACAGTCAAGACACGGAGGACAGAGAATGAAAGGCTTTTGCGAACGGAAATTCAGCTCCATGTTTATTTCCGGCACCTTTACGAAGGCGGTCATGTACATCATGCTCCTTTGCGACAGCATCCTCGCGGGTTATTTTATCGGGGAGACGGGCGTCGCGGCCATCAACGCCATCACGCCGGTGACGGGGATCATCACCTTTTTCGGCGATCTGCTTTCAACGGGCGTCGGCATCGTGTTTACAAGGGAGATCGGCGCGATGCGGAAAAATCGGGCGGATCAGATTTACAGTCAGGGGCTGATTTTGAGCCTCTCCCTCGGTCTTCTCTCCGCGCTCGTCATCCGGCTGATCCAGGGCGTGTATTTCAGCGCCAACGGCATCACCGGCGAGATCCTTGAAAACGCCCTGCAATACTACCGCTTCGTGCCCCTCAACGCCTTTTTGACCATCGTGATCTTCTATCTGGAGCAGATGGTTTACAGCGACGGGGACGAGCTTTGCAACAACATCTGCTACGGCTTTCAGATCGGCGGGAACATCATCCTCTCCGTCGTGCTGACGAGGTTCTACGGCATGAGCGGCATCATCCTCGGCTCCGTGCTCGGGAACACCCTCGGTATCCTCGTCTGCTGCTGGCACTATTTCCGCAAGGCGAACACGCTGCACTTCGTCTGGCACCTGTCCTTCCGGGATTTTCTGCTCACCTCCCGCTACAGCATCGTGGATTCCTCCGTGTACCTCTGCTGGGCGCTGATGGACTATCTGATGATCGGCTTCGTCTCGGGGCATTACGGAGAGCCGGGGCTTATCACCCTCGCGGTGGTCGTGAGCCTCATCGAGTTCAGCGTCGTGCTCGACGGCGTCGGCATGGCGATGCAGCCGCTTATCGGCACCTACTACGGCGAGAAGAATCACCGGCTCATCAAGCGGGTCATGAGCTCGGCCATAAAGGCCGCGCTCCTCGAGGGGCTTATCGCGACCGTGCTGATCTGGTGCTTTTCCAGGCAGTTCTGCGCCCTGTTCGGCATCTCCGGCGGCGCGACGCTCGCGCCCTCCGTCACCGCGATCCGGATCGTCTCCCTCGGCTTCACCTTCTGCAGCGCGGTGTCGCTTATGACCTCGTATTATATGCTCATCGACCGCATCGGCATGGCGACGGGCTTCGCCTGCCTGCAAAACGGCCTGCTCTACGTCCTGCTGCCCATGCTCGGCGGCACGGTCTTCGGCATGAACGGCATGTGGGCGGGCTTTGCCGCCGCGCCGCTGCTGACGCTCTGCGCGTCGCTGCTGTTCGTGTATCTGCGCTTCGGGAAGGCGGCCTTCCCCTACCTGCTCACGGATATGGACACGGAGATCCAGGTTCTGGACGATACGCTCACGGCGGAGTCCGCCACCGCGCTCTCGCAAAAGGTCGAAGAGAGCCTTCTGGAGCGGCAGTACGGCAAAGGCGCCGCCGGCCGCGCCGCCCTCTTCGTGGAGGAGATTGGTCTGACCATCCTGGAGAAGAACCGCAAAGCCAAAAAGCCCCTGCTCATCGAGCTCTCCCTCTTCTTCGAGCCCGATTCCGTCCTCATCATCGAGCGCGATTCGGGCGAGCTGTTCGACCTTACGGATCCCGACCTTGAGGTCAAAGGGCTGAGCAGCTTCATTCTGAGCGGCCTCATGCAGGCGCAGCGGGAAAAAACCTATCTCGTGACCACCGGCTACAACCGCAATATGATCCGCTTTGCCAGGAACGGGAAAGCGTGAGGAGGGCAGACAAATGAACGTCTATGATTTCGACGGGACGATCTATCCCAAGGACTGCACGATCGACTTTTGCTTCTGGTGCATGAACCGCCATCCAAAGCTCTGGTTCACCTTCTTCCCGAAGGCGATCAAGAACGTCGTCCTCAATGCGCTGGGGAAGGTGCCGGAATACTTGCTGCAAAGGAATTTTTTCAGCTATCTCACCCTGATTGATGATTTCGATGAACAGATCGAGAGGTATTGGGATAAAAATGAGAACAAAATCTCCGCATGGTATCTTGCGCAGAAAAAACCGGACGACCTCATCATCAGCGCGTCCCCGATCTGCGTCATCGAGCCGATCGCAAAAAGGCTCGGCGTGAGCTTTATGGCTACGGATTATGACCGCGAATACGGCGTTTTTGTGGACAATCTGATGTACGCGAAGGAAAAGGCCAGATACATGATGGATCACGGCTTCCCCGTGATCGACAATTTCTATTCCGATTCCCTTGCCGATACGCCGATCGCCCTGTGCGCCGAGAAGGCGCACCTGGTAAAAAACAAGGCGTCTACGGTGGTCGATTGGCCGGAGCTTGACGAGGAGACGATGAAGAAGGTAAAAAAGAAAATCGACACCGGCTGGCGGGTGCATTTGAAGGAAGACGAATAAGTGTTTATCATCATCTACGATTTTGGGACGAGCAGCGTAAAAACCTGCCTGTTTGAGATCGGCTCGGAAATCAGGCTCGTCTCGAGCGCTGGGGCTGCCTACGGCCTGTATATTCGCGAAAACGGGGGAGCGGAGCAGGATACGGAAGAATGGTGGGCGGCGATCCGCTCCACCACGAAAAAGCTGTTTGAACAGACGCGCGTCAAACCGGAGGAGGTTCGGGGGCTCGCCTTCTGCTCGCAGATGCAGGGCGCGGTCTTCGTTGACGAAAGCGGCAGGGCGCTCAGAGCCCCGATGAATTATCTGGATCAAAGGGGCGTTAAGGAATACCGGGAATGCATGGGCAGCGGGCTTGTCAAGGTGTCCGGCTGTAGCCTCGTTAAGCTGCTGCGGAACCTGCGCGTGAATTACGCGGCCTCCACCAGCGCAAAAGACCCGGTTTGGAAGTACAAGTGGGTCGAAAAAAACGAGCCCGAGGTCTTTCGGAAGCTCTACAAGTGGCTGGACGTCGGCGACTACCTTACCGCGCGCTGCACCGGCAGGATCGTCAGAACCGCCGATACCGCGTTCGCGACCTTCCTCTATGATACGCGCAAGGGGAAAGAGGGCTGGAACAAAGGACTTTTGCGCATGTACGGGGTAAAACCCGCGCATATGCCGGAAATCGTCGAATGCACCGATCCGGTCGGCGGGCTGACGGCGCAGGCGGCAAAAGAGCTCGGCTTGAAGGAAGGCACCCCGGTATTCGGGGGCGGCGGAGATACGAGCTTCGTCAGCCTCGGCGCCGGAAGCGTCAGACCGGGCGATACGCATATCTACGTCGGAACCTCCGGCTGGGTATCCACGTTCCTGGAGCATCAGACGGTGGATCTTGACGCCATGATAACCGGCGTCCTGTCGGCGAAGCGCGGGTACTTCAATTATTTCGCGGAGCTGGAGACGGCAGGGAAGTGCTTTGAATGGGTCATGAAGCATATCGCGCTGGATGAAGTAGGCGTTTATCAGGAGCATCTCAAGGTAACGGATGTCGAACAGAAATATCTGTCTCTGTATGATTATCTCTCCGAAGAAGTCAGTAAGGTTCCGCCGGGGGCAAACGGCGTGATCTTTACCCCGTGGCTGCACGGCAATCGCTGTCCCTTCGAGGACGCCGAAGCCGGGGCGATGTTTTTTAACCTGCGCGTCAGAAACGACAAGCGTGACATGATCCGCGCGGTGCTGGAGGGCATTTGCTATCATCTGCGCTGGCTGCTCGAATGTGAGAGCAGGAAGGTGCAGACCTCCGAGACCATCCGTTTCGTCGGGGGCGGGGCGCTCTCCCATGTTACCTGCCAGATGCTCTCAGATATTACCGGGCGGACGATCGAGACGGTCGATAACACCCAGCAGGTCGGCGCTGTCGGCGCCGCGCTTGCCGTTGCGGCGGGGCTTGAGGGGGAGGACGTGCTGGAGCTGTCACGCAGGCTTGTAAAAACAAAGCGTGTCTATACGCCAAACCCGCAAAACAAAGCGGTCTATGACCGCAACTACCGTGTGTTCAAAAAGCTTTACAAAGCCAACGCAAAGAGCTTCCGGGCGCTCAACGGCTGATCGCGGCTGAAAATTGCAGAAAGACCGGGCGAAGACGCGCGTCTTCGCCCGGTCTTTCTGCAATGCGGGAAAATGGTATCGCC
>CAJOFI010000093.1 GCA_905233595.1 uncultured Oscillospiraceae bacterium
GCTCGTGATATAGGTGCAGGACGGGACGGGCCAGCCGAAGGAGCCGGTTCCCACCGCCGCCGCGCTTGTGCTCTGCGTCGTCTGCGCCGGCTGCGCCGCCGCCTGGGCTGCCGCTGCCGCCTTTGCCGCCGCTGCGGCCTCGGCCTCGCGGCGCTTGCGCTCTTCCTCCTGGCGCTGCCGCTCCAGCTCTGCCGCGAGCGCCTGCAGCTCGCGCTCCGCCGCCTCTTCCTCGGCGCGGATGGCCTCGACCTCCTCGCGGTTTGCGTCGATGTCGCTCTGCAGGTTCAAAATGAGCTGCGCGGCCTCGTCGATCTCCGCCTCCAGCGTCTCCTGCTGCGCCTGGAGCTCGCGTTTTTTCAGCTCCAGCTCGGTCTTGACGGCCTCGTACTCGCCCTTGACGCGCTCGGTGTTCTCGCGCGCGGCGCGGTAGGCCGCCTCAAGCTGCTTGTCGCTCTCCATGATCTCGCCCACGTCGTCCATCGCGGCGAGAAATTCCGCCACGCTGGAGGTGCGCAGAACCATGGTCAAAACGCCGTAGCCGCCGTTTTCCTCCATCGCGCGGACGCGGGCGCGGTAGCGCTCCATCTGCTCATTCTCCAGCGCCAGGGCGATCTCGACCTCCCTGGCCTTGGCTTCGATCATCGTGTCGTAGAGGTTGATCTCCTCCTGGTTGAGCTGGATCTCCCGGAGGGTGTAGGCGTTGCGCTCGTCCATGGCGCGCTTGCGCTCCATGACGCCCGCCTGCTCCGATTCGAGCCGATCCACGACCGCCTGCGCCTCCCGGCGCTTGGCGGAGATCGCGTCGCGCTCGGCACGCATGGCGTTGACCTCGTCCTGCGTCACCGCGAAGGCGGAGACGGGCACCGCGCACACAAGCAGCGCGAAAACCATAAGCAGGACAAGGGACTTGCAAAGGGTAAGGTGTTTCATAAGCGTAAGTAAAAGGGTTGCGACTGCTGTTTAGCAGTTCCAATAGGTCAGACCGCTGAAATACTGTGCCGGGTCAACGGTGCCGCCGTTGATGCGGATCTCAAAGTGGCAGTGGGTACCGGTGGCGTTGCCCGTGGCGCCGAGGTAGGCCACCACGTCCCCCGCGTTGACCCACTGGCCGACGCTGACCGCGTTGCCGGAATTGTGCGCGTAGAGCGTCACGTAGCCGTTGCCGTGGTCGATCATGACGTAGTTTCCGTAAGCGCCGCTGCTCGTGGAGGTGATGACGGTGCCGGACGCCGCCGCGACGATGCTGCCGCCGTCGTTGCCGTAGCCGTCAATGTCCAGCCCCGCGTGGAAGTGCCCGGGTCGGCTCTCGCCGTAGCGCCCGGTGATGCGCCGGGAGCTGGGCACCGGCCAGGTAAAGCCGGTGACGTTCACCGCAGGCTGCGGGTTCGAGATCTCGCCGCCGGAGCTCTCGCCCCCGGAGATCTCCCCGGAGCTCCCGGCGGAAGCTCCGCCGGAGGAGCCGCCCTGGTTCTGGTTTGCCGCCGCAGCCGCTGCCGCTGCCGCTGCCGCCGCTCTGCGCCTTTCCTCCTCAGCGCGCTTCTGCGCCTCGTATTCGGCGATCATCTGCTTGATCTCGGCGTCCGCCGCCGCTTCGGCGTCGCGCTCCTCGTCGCGCAGGCGCGTGGCCTCCTCAATCTCGTCGGCAAGCTCCGCGAGCTGCGCCGTGGCCGCCTCGATGTTCTCCTGGATCTGCGCCTGCTCGCGGCGCAGCGCCGCCTGGCGGTCGGCGCACTCGGCGCGCACGGCCTCATACTCGGCCTTCACGCGCTCGCTCTCCTCGCGCGCGGCGCGGTACTGCTCCTCCAGGCGCTTATCGCTCTCCATCACGTCGTCCATATCGTCGAGCGTGGAGAGGAGCTCCGCAAAGCTCCGCGCGCGCAGCAGCAGCGCCAGCATATCGTAGGTGCCGTTTTCCTCCATGGAGCGGATGCGGGCGCGGTATTTGCGCCCCTGCTCCTGCTCGATGGCGAGCGCCTGCTCGAGCTCCTCGGTCTTCTGCGTCACGAGCTCGTCGTACATGTGCAGCTCCTGCGCCACAAGCTCCAGCGCCTCGAGCGAGGCCTGGTTCTGCACCTCCAGGGCGTCCTTCTTTTCCAGAACCGTGGCCTCCTGCTCCTGCATCTGGCTGAGGCGCTCCTCGGCCTCCTGCACGCGGGCAGTCAGCTCGTTCTTCTTTTCGCGCAGCGCGTCGATCTGGCTCTGCGTCACGGCATGAGCCGTCGGCAGCACGCTCAGGATCAGAGAGAGGACCATCACCACCGCCATGATGATCGCGAGAATTTGTACTGCTCTCTTTTGATTCATTCCGAATCTCCCGTACTCTTATACTTTCAAATAATTGCGGATCGCGTTGACGCCGCCGAAGACGCCCACGAACACGCCGATGCCGAGATAGGCGATCAGCATGGGAAGCGCGACGCGCATGAAGGGGATGATGCTGATAAAGCTCCCGGCGAGGGTGCCCATAAGACGGCTCGCGAGCAGGCCGTAAAGCCCCCACTCCGCGAGGAAGGCGAGGCCGCCGCCCATCACGCCCAGCGCCAGACCCTCGATGACGAAGGGCAGGCGGATGAAGCTGTTCGTCGCGCCGACCATCTTCATGATGCCGATCTCCTCGCGCCGGCCGAAGGTGGCGAGCTTGATGGTGTTGGACATGATGAAGACGGAGACAAAGACCAATATCACCGTCAGCACCAGGGAGACGACGCTCACGATGTTGCGGATGGTGATGAAGGCGCTGGCGTATTCCAGATGCGCCTTGACCTTCACGATGCCGGGCACGCTCTCAAGCGCGGCCTTGGTCTGGCTCATGAGCGCGATGTCCGCGAGGTGGACGACGAAGCGGTGCCGGAACACGGTCTCGTCGATGCCGTCGCGAAAATCGCTGTCAAAGTTGTTCAGAAAGTTGTCCATCGCGACGGCGCGATCCACGAACTCCGCGTCGCTGACGTTGGGGATGGCGTCCACCGCGCTCTGCAGGCTCTGCGCCTGCTCGGCGCTGTAGGTCTCGTCCACAAGCGCCACGACCTCGTTCTGATCCTCCAGATCGCCGATCAGATGGTCGATGTTCATCGAAAGGAGAAAGACGCTGCCCATGATAATCAGGCAGGCCATAATGATCGTAACCGACGCGAAGGACATGAAGCTATGGGTCTTGATGCTCCGGAAGCCCTCGCGGATCAGATAACCGCCTCTACTCAATCTCATAGCCGTAATACCCATCCATTCCGTCACTGATCACGTGACCGCCGTCAATGGAGATCACGCGCTTGGAGAGCGCGTTGACCAGTTCCTTCTCATGGGTCACCACCAGCACGGTGGTGCCCATCTCGTTGATTTTCTCAAACAGGAGCATCAGCTCCAGGCTTCTGACCGGGTCGAGGTTGCCGGTCGGCTCGTCCGCCACGATCATGCGCGGGCTGTTGACGAGCGCGCGGGCGATGGCGACGCGCTGCTGCTCGCCGCCGGACAGCTCGCTCGGCAGGCGCTTTTCCCTGCCCTCAAGCCCCACCAGCTCCAGCACGTAGGGGACGCGGCGGCTGATCTCCCGCCCGGAAGCGCCGACGACGCGCATGGCGAAGGCCACGTTGTCATAGACGTTCATGTTCTCGATCAGGCGGTAATCCTGAAAGATGACGCCCAGCGTCCTGCGCACCTTGGGCAGCTTGTGGCGGCGGATCTTGTTCATGTCAAAATCGTTGACGATGACCTTGCCGGAATCCGCCCGCACCTCACCGGTGATGAGCTTCATGAGCGTGGTCTTGCCGGAGCCGGAGGGGCCGACCAGGAACACGAACTCCCCCTCGTCGATCATCAGATCCACGCCGTCGAGCGCAACGGTGCCGCTGCTGTCGTAGACCTTGGTGACATTCTTCATGCGAACCATAGAAAACTTCCTCCAAAGGGTGATGCTTTTTAATACTTGGCCGTGCTGAGCGAGTCAAGGTACTGCTTGACCATCATGGCGACCTTGAAGACGATGGCGTGGTCGAACTCCCGCAGGTCGAGCCCGGTGATCTTCTTGATCTTCTCCAGGCGGTAGACCAGGGTGTTGCGGTGCACGTAGAGCTTGCGCGAGGTCTCCGAGACGTTGAGGTTATTCTCGAAGAAGCGGTTGATGGTCTCAAGCGTGTCCTCATCGAGCGTCTCGATGGGGTTTTTCTTGAAGACCTCGTTGAGGAACATCTCGCAGAGCGTGGTGGGGAGCTGATAGATGATGCGCCCCAGGCCGAGGTTCTCGTAGTTGATGATGGTCTTGTCGCTTTCAAAGACGCGGCCGACGTCGATGGCGACCTGCGCCTCCTTATAGCGGTCGGCCAGCTCCCGCAGGTGGTTTGCGTTGGTGCTCACGCCGATGACGCTGCGGATGCCCAGCTGCCTTGAGGATCTCCTCATGCGCCTCGGGCGAGGAGAGGGATTTGACGACCACCACGTCGGTCTCATTGATGTTGAGCACGAAGTCCTTCTGCCGGTCGGGGAAGAGGCGCTGAATAACCTCCATCGCCGCGACGTCGGAGTGATCGGTCTGCCGCACGAGCAGGACGCTGCGCGGCTCATCGGTGACGAAGTGCAGCTCCTTGGCGCGCACGTACACGTCCCCGGGCAGGATGTTGTCGGAGATGATGTTTTTTACGAAGGCAGCCTTGTTGTGCTTCTCCTCGTAATTGCTGCGCGCCTCGTTGAAGGCGACGGCAGATACGGCGCAGATCGTTTTCGCCGCCTGGTCAGCCCCCTCCACGAAGGCGGCAAAGTCCAGCTTTCCGCCCTCGTTGCCCAGGGCGCAGTAGCTGCGGCTGTCGGTACAGACCACCTTGTCCGTCCCGTCAAAGGCGTAGGCATGAAAATCGTCAAGGCGGGAGCCGATGATCGCAAGCTCGCTGCTCGCCACCACGAAGCCCTGTTCATCGACCACACCGATGGTGCGGTCAACGGCGTCCTTCATTTGAATGATCACATTTTGGAAGATTCTGCTGGACATATTGATGCCTCCTCAATCCTGCGGTGGGGCAGTTCGTGGGAAAGGCTTGGCGAAAATGCCATACCCCCGCATTTCTCTTCCTACATAATAACTCCAAACCTTGTGATTTTCAATAGAAATCAGCGGGATTTTTTGTTAATTTTTTTGAAAAGCTGTCTTAAGCGCTCAAAAAGCCCCGGGAAAGCGGGGACATTTTTGACGATTTACCCATGGTTCATGCCTTGAACAGAGTGCACAAATCCTCTTCCGTCAGCTCCCGGACGCCTCCGGCGCCCAAATCGTCGGGCAAGCGCAGGCCGCCGATGGATACCCGGCGCAGCGCGAGCACCGGTTTTCCCCGGCTGGCGAGCATCCTGCGCACCTGATGGTACTTCCCTTCCATCACGGTGACGGCGCATTTGCCGCCGCCCAGGAGCGTAAGCTCCGCCGGGAGGCACTGCGTCCCGTCCCGCAGGAGGATTCCCCGGGAAAAGGCCAGCGCGTCCTGCTCGTCCGCTTCGCCCTCTACCTCTGCATAATACCTTTTTTTGACGCAGGATTTTGGCGAAATGACGCGATGGGCAAATTCTCCGTCGTCGGTGAGCAGCAGCAGCCCGCTCGTATCCTTGTCGAGCCGCCCCACCGGGAAAAGCCCCATGCGCTTCAAGTCCGGCGGCAGCAGGTCGAGCACGGTCTGCTGGCGCTTATCCTCCGTCGCGGTCACGACGCCCACGGGCTTATCCATCATATAATAATGGAAGCGCCGATAGCCGACGCGCTCCCCGTCGAGCGGCCTCTCCACCGCGCCGTCTACCGTGACGCGCCCCGCGCGGATCATCTCGCGCAAGTCCTTCCGGGAGGCCACGCCCTCATCCGCCAGAAGCTTATCCAGCCGCAGCATTGCCATCTACGCCACTCCTTCGCGTTTGTACTTTACATAATACCACATTTTTACCAAATTGCAACCTTTTATTGTCGATTTGTCTCTATTTTTTCTCATAAAAAGATTCCCTTCCGCATAGGAATAGGAAGGGAGGTGATTTTTACGGGAAAAACCGAGCTTGTGATGACGCGCGCAAGGGCGCTGAGGATCGTGCTGGGGACGGCGCTCGTGCTGCTTTTGCTGCTGGGTCTGCGCGTTTTTCTGAGCGGGGCGGACGGCAGCAGCCTCGCCGGGCGCGTCCGTTTTCTCGAGAGCCTGGGCTGGCAGGTGGACGCGCAGAGCGAGGCGCACAAGAGCGTGCGCCTGCCGCAGGAGCTGGGCGAGGTGCTATCGCGCTACAATGAGATGCAGAAGGCGCAGGGCTACGACCTCACGCGGCACCTGGGAGAGCGCTGCGAGCAGTACAGCTATCTTGTCACGAACTACCCCGACAGCACGCAGACGGTCTGGGTCACGCTGTACATACAGGGTCGCCGCGTCATCGCCGGGGACGTGCACAGCACCGCCCTGGACGGCTTCATGCAGGGTCTCTCGCCGCTGCGCGGCAGTTTTGAGCCGTGAGTTTTGAGTTTTTGTAACTGTTCAGTCCCCTTGATGGGGACTGAACAGTTAGAGGGACACTCGCGCTTATCGCAGCGGGCTTAGGCCCGCTTTGGTCGGCGCGAGG
>CAJOFI010000094.1 GCA_905233595.1 uncultured Oscillospiraceae bacterium
GGCAGCGCCGCGCTGATCGCCGCCGACTACAGAAGCCTCTCCCGCGAGGAGCAGCTTCGCGTCAAGAAGCGGATCTTCGAGGCCGGGGCGAGAGGGGAGAAGCTGTACCCATAAGGGGAACTGAAGACGGATGAATGAAAACTGAAGAATGAAGAATTATGGTGTCGCTTCGCGACGGTTGGGATTGCCCTCTCAGTCGCTTCGCGACAGCTCCCCCGGTGGGGGAGCCGGGGAAAAATGAAGACTGAAAACTGAAAAGGAGAACTTCTATGAACATGAATTTGCAGTACTTTGCCGATGCCGGGACGCTTGTTAACGGTACCGCCAATTTTGTCAACGCCGGTACCGGCGCGACCACCGCGTTTGACAACGACCACACCCTGAGCCCTGAGCTCAAGGCTTTCTATGACACCGAGCTGCTCGAAAACGCGCGCGCCGAGCTCTTCTACGCACAGTTTGCCAAGCGCCAGCCCCTGCCCGCCAACCACAAGGGTCAGGTCGAGTGGCGCAAGTGGAACACCTTCGAGCGCGCCGCCAAGCTCACCGAGGGCGTGATCCCCACCGGGCAGAAGTTCGGCGTCACCACCGTGACCGGCGCGGTCGATCAGTACGGCACCTACACCGCCATCACCGATAAGCTCGAGCTGCGCGCTTACGACGACGTGATCCTCGGCGCGACCGAGGAGATGGGCGCCTCCGCCGCCGAGACCCAGGAGAAGCTCATCCGCGACGCCCTGCTGCTGGGCACCAACGTGCTCTACTGCGACAACGTCACCCTCGCTACCGGCGCTGTCGCCTCCACCCCCGCGAGCTGCGCCCAGATGGAGGCCTCCGGCACGGTGATGAGCATGCTCACCCCCGCGATGATCAACAAGGCCGTCACCATCCTCAAGAAAAACCGCGTCCCCCGCATCAACGGCCGCTACTACGCCGTGATCCACCCCAGCGTCGCCCACGATCTGCGCGAAAGCGAGGGCTGGATCGAGGCGCACAAGTACGCCGCCCCCGAACAGCTCTTCAACGGCGAGATCGGCGAGCTGCACGGCGTGCGCTTCATCGAGAACGTCTTCGCGCCCGTGCTCGGCGGCAACGACTACAAGAACAAGGCCGAGACCATGACCTACGCCACCTACTTCTTCGGCAAGGACGCCTTCGGCATCATCGACCCCGAGGGCGGCGCGCTCGAGATGATCATTCACGACAAGGGCGAGATCGGCGGCCCGCTCAACCAGTTTTCCACCATCGGCTACAAGTTCGAGACCAACGGCGCGACCATCCTCTACCCTGAGCGCCTGCTGCGCGTGATGAGCTGCTCCAGCTTCTCCGCGACGGACGAGGCGAACTGAGCCCTCTTAGGAGCTGTTCCAAAATAACCTGTGCAATCTGACTTGCCTTTTTCACCTGTAGCTTCGTTGTCAAATCTTGAAATACACAAAGTATTCCTGCGTTTTTAGAGCTGCCCGTGAGTTTTGAGAGTTTTACGAAAGGGGATGTGATTTTTCACATCCCCGGCTCCCCGGAGGGGGAGCCGGGAAGCTTTTTGTGGCTTTTCGCCATCATCAGGAAAGGAGAATAGAATGAACGAAAACCGTATTGAGGTCTCCGTCCCCAGAGGGGCGGAGAGGGAAGACCCGAATCTCTTCGTGGGTATCAACGGCATGAGCTATCTGCTGCCCAAGGGGAAAAAGTCCAGCGTGCCGGCTGAGGTCGCCTGGGAGATCGCCCGCAGCGAGCGCGCCCGCGACGCCCTTGACCAGACCATGGACAGCCTGCAGAGGGCGCGCGCATGACCGCCGGTGAGCTGATCGCCCAGGTGGATACCCTGCGCCCCAACCAGTACTCGCTCGCGCAGAAGCTCCAGTGGCTGCAGCGCGTGGACGGGCAGGTGCGCCTGGAGCTCGAGCAGAGCCATGAGCCGGAGAGCGAGATCCCGCCCTGGGAAGCCTACACCGAGCAGACAGAGCTGCTCGTGCAGTTTCCCTACGACACGGAGCTCTACACCGCCTACCTCTTCTGCCAGATCGACCTGCACAACGGGGAGATCAGCCGCTATAACCAGTCGCTCGCGCTGCTGTCCGCCGCGTGGCGGCAGGTCGCCGACAGCATCAACCGCAGCCGGATGCCCAAGAGCAGCGGCGACTGGCGGCTGTAAGCAAAACATAAGCAAGCCGGGGCTGCGCTTCGCGGCTCCGGGGGAGGAGAGTGAAGGATGCAGTTTCCGTTTTTGACGCCGTCGCGGCAGACGCGGATCGTCACCGACGTGTTCACGGGCTATGACCACCGCCCCCGCGTCGCCGACGGCGCCTTCTATCAGACCGAGAACCTGTCCTCGAGGCAGTACCCGCTGCTGTGCACGAGACCGCGCCGGGGGATCGTGAAAACGCTCGTGAAGCCCGGCGGGCTGCTCGGCAAGGACAGCCTCTGCCGGGTGGAGGATGGGACACTTTATGTAAACCACCTCGCAACGCCCGTGACCGGGCTTTCAGCGGGGGAGAAGCAGCTCGTGAGCATGGGCGCCTACGTGCTCATCTTCCCGGACAAGCGCTACTACAACAGCGAAGACCCCACGGACTTCGGCTTCATGGAGGCAGAGCTGACGCTCAGCGGGGAGATACGCTACTGCCTGTGCGACAGCGAGGGCGAGGAGCTCGAAAACCCCACGGTGGGCGAAACGGAGCCGGAGAGCCCCGCCAACGCGGCGCTCTGGCTCGACACCGCGGGAAGCGGGCGGGTGCTGCGGCAATACTCGCAGGTGCAGCGCTGCTGGGTGGAGCTGGAGAGCGTGTACACCAAGCTCGTCTTTCCCAGCCTCGGGCAGCTTCCGGCGCTGTTTCGCCGCTTCGACGGCGTGGAGATCAGCGGCGCACACGAGGAGGAGCTCAACGGGGAGAAAATCCTCTACGCCGTGGGCGGAGGCGAGAGCGAGCAGGACTTTATCGTGCTCGTCGGGCTCATCGAACAGAGCTTCAGCGCCGAGGGCAGCGTCCGGCTGCGACGCAGACTGCCCGAGATGGACTTCGTCTGCGAGGCGCAGAACCGGCTCTGGGGCTGCCGCTACGGCAACGACGGCGAGAAGAACGTCAACGAGATCTACGCCTCCGCGCTGGGGGATTTCAAAAACTTCCGACAGTACCTCGGCCTCTCCACCGACTCCTGGACTGCCTCCGTCGGCTCGGACGGGCAGTGGACCGGGGCGGTCAACTTCCTGGGGCGGCCCACCTTCTTCAAGGAAAACCGCATCCACCAGGTCATCGTCTCCTCCGTGGGCGCACACCGGCTGGAGGAGACCGTGTGCCGGGGCGTGCAGCGCGGCTGCGACAAGAGCCTGCAGGTGGTGGGCGAGAGCCTGTACTACAAGAGCCGGGGCGAAGTGTGCCTCTGGCAGGGCGGCTTCCCCCAGTCCGTCGGCACAGCGCTGGGCGAGACGGACTACGACAGCGCCGTGGGCGGCAGCGTGGACGGGCGCTACTATCTCTCGATGCGGGAGACGGAGAGCGGGGAGTGGAGCCTCTTCTGCCTTGACACAGGGCGCGGCATCTGGTACCGGGAGGACGGGCTGCACGCGCTCTGCTTTGCCCGGGCCGACGGCGAGCTCTATGCCATCGACGCTGAGAGCGGGGCGCTGCTCGCGATGAAGGGGAGCGTGGGCACGGCGGAGGAGCGCCTGCCCTGGATGGCGGAGACCGGGCTGCTCGATTACCAGACACCGGATCGCAAGTACCTCTCCCGCTACACGCTCACGCTGCGCATGGAGAGCGGGTCGAGGCTCTCAATCTGGCTGCGCTACGACTCCGAGGGAGACTGGCTCAAGAGCGGGGAGATCGAGCTTTTCGGCAACGGCACCGTTTCCCTCCCGATCCGCCCGCGCCGCTGCGATCATCTGCAAATGCGTATCTGCGGCGAGGGAGAAGCGAAGATCTGCGCGCTGAGCCGCATCCTCGAGATCGGCAGCGCGCTCTGAGAGGGGTGGGGCATACGTACGAATATCCGCCGGTTGTAAGCGGTACGGAACAGCAGCAGCTCCGGGTACTGCGCGATTATCTGGTGCGGCTCGCCAAAAGCCTGGAGGGCGCGGCGCAGTCAGCCGAACCGGAACGGACGCAGAGCGCCGGAGGGAACGACGACAAGCTCCACGCGATCCGCCAAAACGCCGCCAACCTGCGCGCGCTGATCGTCAAGACCGCCGGGGAGGCCGAGACGCTCGCCGAGGAGCTCGGCGAGGCGCGGCAGGAGATGGAGAGCCGCTACCTCGCAAAATCCGACTTCGGCGCCTATATGGAGCAGGCGCGGACCAGCTTTACCGCGACGGCGCGGGGCGTGGTGGAGAGCTACGACTTTCAGGCGCTCATCGA
>CAJOFI010000095.1:0-3067 GCA_905233595.1 uncultured Oscillospiraceae bacterium
GACAACCTGCGCGCCAACTCGAAGCTCACGAGTCAGCAGTACTGCATGCCCGTCTTAGGGCTCATCTTCCTGCGCTATGCGTGGGGACGATTCAAGATGGTGGACGAGCAGATCAAAGCGAAACGCGCTCAGTCCACCGGCAGGCAGATTCCCATCGAGCCCGATGACTACGCGAAACGTGGGGCGATGTATCTACCCGAAGAGTCGCGCTACGACTACCTCGTGAACCTTCCCGAGGACGAGGCGAACATCGGCAAGAGGGTCAACGACGCAATGGCGGCGCTCACCGTCCTGGGATACAGCAGCGCCGAGGTCGCGCCGGTGCTCAAGAAGCTCGATCTGAGCGGCATGAACGCCGAGCAGATCATCAAGGCTGTGCTGCGGCAAATGGTGAAGTGAGGAACGGGAGAACATGAGCATCAATTTTTCTGAAGGCACCGACAGCGAGATCCTCACCACCGCCGCAAGCCTCCCGGAGGACAGCAACGAGGGCTCCCTCCGCCCGCGCAGCATCACGGAGTACATCGGGCAGGAGAAGGCAAAGGGCAATCTCGAAATTTTCATCAACGCCGCCAAGATGCGCGGCGAGGCGCTGGATCACGTGCTGCTGCACGGCCCCCCAGGGCTGGGCAAGACCACGCTGGCGGCCGTCATCGCAAACGAGATGGGCGTCAATATGCGCATCACCTCCGGCCCCGCCATCGAAAAGCCCGGCGACCTCGTGGCAATGCTGACGAACCTAAACGAGGGGGACATTCTCTTCGTCGATGAGATCCACCGTTTGAACCGCGCCTATGAGGAGATCCTCTATCCCGCGATGGAGGATTACGCCATTGACATCATCCTTGGCAAAGGCCCCTCGGCAAACTCCCTGCACCTCGATCTGCCGCACTTCACGCTCATCGGCGCGACGACGCGCTCAGGTCAGCTCACGGCGCCCCTGCGCGACCGTTTCGGCGTCTCTCTGCGGCTGGAGCTCTATACCGCGGAGGAGCTCAAGCGCATCGTGGAGCGATCCGCAAATATCCTGAACGTCAAGATCGACCCCCAGGGCGCGTATGAGATCGCCTCGCGCTCCCGTGGGACGCCGCGCATCGCGAACCGGCTCCTGCGCCGCGTGCGCGACTTTGCGCAGGTGAAGGCCGACGGCGTGATCACCCGCGCCGTAGCGGATGAAGCGCTCTCCCGCCTCGAGGTCGATAAGCTGGGGCTGGACGCGCTGGATCGCCGTATGCTGCGCGCGATCATCGAGCTTTATAACGGCGGCCCCGTCGGGCTGGAGACCCTCGCCGCGACGATCAACGAGGAGGCTGTCACGCTGGAGGATATGTACGAACCGTACCTTTTGCAGATGGGCTTCCTCACCCGCACACCCCGCGGACGCTGCGTTACACACAAGGCTTACGACCATTTGGGCATCGCGTATCTGGGGCAGCAGAGTATGGAGTTATAAGACATTGTTCACAAAAGCTTAAAAAATTGAACGAAAATCTATTGACTTTCACCAAAGCTGCGCTATAATAGTAATTGTGATTTTAGCATATTGTTTTTAGCATCTATGAAGGAATACGCAAAACTCTCGGACAGCTCTTTGCAGGCCATGGCCACGGCGGGGGATCGCGGCGCGGAGGAGGCGCTTTCGGAACGCTATATGCGTCTGGTGCGCGTCTGTGCGCGGCCTCTGTTTCTCGCGGGCGGCAGCAGCGAGGATTTGATACAGGAGGGCATGATCGGCCTCCTCTCCGCCATCCGGCAATTTGACCCTAAAGGCGGCAGCTCGTTTTCCGGCTTTGCAGAGCTATGCATTCGTTCGCGTCTTCTTTCAGCCATCAAGTCCGCATCCCGAAAAAAGCATCTCCCGCTCAATGACGGTCTGTCTCTCGAACAACTCTCGGAAGATTCCGGCTCGCAGTTATCAGCTATGCCAGAGGATTTCCGGCAGGATCCGGAGAAGCTGATCCTGGCCAGAGAGAGCAAGGATGAACTTTACGCGGCATTTTCCCGCTGCTTATCCAAAATGGAAAACCGAGTCCTGGCGCTGTATCTGGACGGGTTTTCCTATCGTGAAATCGGCGCCCGTCTCGGAAAAGATGAAAAGGCGGTGGATAACGCGGTGCAGAGAATCAGGCGCAAGCTGGCGCGGAACCTTAACCCAGGCGACATCAGTTCAAGCTGATCGCAAATACAGCCGAAACGGCAACAATCAAAAGAGAGGATTCGAAATGTACGAAGACAAGACCTTAGTTTGCAAAGAGTGTGGTAAAGAGTTTGTGTTTACCGCCGGTGAGCAGGAGTTCTACGCTGAGCGCGGCTTCCAGAACGAGCCCCAGCGCTGCAAGCCCTGCCGTGACGCGCGCAAGAACGCTGCCCGCGGTCCCCGTGAGTTCTTCACCGCTACCTGCGCTGCCTGCGGCGGCGAGGCGAAGGTTCCCTTTGAGCCCAAGTCCGATCGTCCCGTTTACTGCAGCGAGTGCTTCGCTAAGATGAGAGAGCAGGCCTGATCCGGTCTGAAAAGTGGGGTGCGTTTCGTACCCCATTTTTTATTTTTTATGAGGTGAGCTTATGGAAATCACAAGAGAAACCGTGATCGGCGAGATCGTGGTAAACTGCCCCGAGGCCATGCCGGTCTTTCAGGAGATCGGGATGCACTGCATGGGCTGTGCGATGGCCAGCGGCGAGACGGTGGAGCAGGCCTGCGCCGCGCACGGCGTTGACCCGGACGAATTCCTCGTCTATCTGAAAAAGTATCTGGAAAGCTGCTGAGAAAAGCCGGACTTGTTCCGGCTTTTGTTCTATGAGGGAGCATGAAAAAACGACTCGAATGTATTGCCGCGAAGATCCCGCAGGGCGTCGGCGTCGTGGACGTGGGAACCGATCACGGCTATCTGCCCGTGGCGCTTGCGCGGCGCGGCTACACCGGCAAGCTCTTCGCCTCCGACATCGGCGAGGAGCCGCTGCAAACCGCGCGCGAGCACGCCGAGAGCGCGGGCGTCAGAGAGCGGCTGCGCTTTCTCTGCTGCGACGGGCTGGCGCTCTGCCCGCTGGACGCGGTGGACTGCATCGTGAT
>CAJOFI010000095.1:3115-11652 GCA_905233595.1 uncultured Oscillospiraceae bacterium
CTCCTCCAGCCGATGACACGCGCGGAGGTGCTGCGCTATTGGCTGGTGTACAATGAATTTGAGATCGTGCAGGAGGATCTGGTGGAGGATGGCGGCCTGCTCTATTCGGTGCTGACAGCGCGCTTTGGCGGTGTGACGAGGCTCAACGACGCCGAGCTCTACACCGGAAGCTTCGGGCAGATCTCTGCGCATCCGCTCTATCCGAAGCTCTGGGCGAAACAGACAAAACGCTTTCAAAAGGTCTATGCCGCGCTCAAAAAATCCGGCGCGGGGGACGGGGACGGGCGGCTCATGCTCTGCGGGCAGATCTGCCGTCAGTTGGAGGAGATGAAGCCGAATGGCAAAAGTATCTGAGATCTACGCGGTCATGTGCCGCATCGCGCCGCCGGAGCTGCAAACGGGCTTTGACAACGCGGGCTTTCTGGTAGGACACGCGGAGAGGGAAGTGGACACGGTGCTGCTCTCGCTCGACATCACGCCGGCGGTCATCGACGAGGCGGAGGAGCTTGGGGCGGGGCTGATCGTCTCGCACCATCCGGTGATCTTCCACCCGCTGCGCAGCGTGACGGCAGACGGGGAGGGCGCGCTCGTCCTGCGCCTTGCGGAGAAGGGCATTGCCGCAATCTGTATGCACACGAATCTTGACATCGCCGAGGGCGGCGTGAACGACGTGCTGATCCGCCTTCTGGGCGGGGAGCCGGAGGGCGCCCTGGACGACGATGGCTGCGGGCGCGTCGGCCATCTCCCGGAGCCGCTTCCGATGGCTGAATTTCTGCGCCGCTGCAAGGAGACGCTCAAGGTCAACGCCCTGCGCTACGTGGACGGCGGCAAGAGCGTATCCCGCCTTGCGGTCATGGGCGGCTCGGGCGGCGACGCCTTCCGCGATGCGCTTCGGCTCGGCTGCGACACCTATGTGACCGCGGACGTGAAGTATCACCAGTTCCTCGACGCCTCGGCGCTGGGGCTGAACCTCATCGACGCGGATCATTTCTGCACCGAAAACCCCGTCATGTCCGTTGTGCTCGAAAAGCTCCGGGCGGCGTTTCCGGCGGAACGCTTCGTTCTTTCCGCGCGGCACCGTCAGACCGTCTCGGTTTTCTGAACGCGCCTGTCATAAAAAGCCTCCGCCTCCCATAGACTCGTACAAACGAGAAAGGAAGCGGAGGCTTTTTATGACCGAACATTCTATCTATCAGGACATTTCCGTGCGCACGGACGGCGCGTTCCTTCTCGGCGTGGTCGGGCCTGTGCGGACGGGGAAATCCACCTTCATCAAGCGCTTCATGGAGACCATGGTGATCCCGCATATCGACAACACCTATATGCGCGAGCGTGCCAGGGATGAGCTGCCGCAGAGCGGCTCGGGGAAGACCATCATGACCGCGGAGCCCAAGTTCGTACCCGAAAACGCCGTGTCGATCCGGCTCAACGAGCATGACGAGCTTGCCGTCCGGCTGGTGGACTGCGTGGGCTACATGGTGGAGGGCGCCGCCGGGCAGTTTGAGGACGGGAGCGAGCGCATGGTGACCACGCCGTGGTTTGACCATGAGATCAGCATCACCGACGCGGCCGAGAAGGGGACGCGCAAGGTGATCGCCGAGCACTCCACCATCGGCATCGTCATCACCACCGACGGCAGCGTCTGCGAGATTCCCCGGGAAAACTACCTGGAGGCCGAGACGCGCGTCATCCGCGAGCTGCAGGAGATCGGAAAGCCCTTCGTCGTGCTCTTAAACAGCACGGATCCGGGTTCTGACGCGGCGCGGGAGCTCGCCTCGCAGATCGCCGGGACACATGGCGTATGCTGCCTTGCGGTCAACTGCCAGACGCTCACGGAGGGCGACTTTGCCGCGATCATGCAGTCGATCCTGATGGAGTTCCCGCTCAAATCGGTGGGGATCTTCCTGCCCGAATGGCTCGAGGCGCTCGACAACGAGACGCCGCTCAAGCACGGCGTTCTCGATCTGATCCGCGAAAACGGCGAAAAGCTTGTGAAGATCAAGGATACGCAGAAGCTCCTCGCGGCGCTCACAGAGCATGAGCAGATCAGCGAGGCGGAGAGGACGGAGTCCGACCTCGGGCGCGGCGCGGTGAGCATCCACCTGCGTCTGCCGAGAAGCCTCTATTATCAGACCATCAGCGAGCAGACCGGCTGGGACATCCGCAACGACGGCGACCTCATCGCGACCCTCGCGGATATGAGCGTCATCAAGGCCGACTACGACCATCTGCGCACGGCGCTCCAGGACGTGCGCAGCAAGGGCTACGGCGTGGTGATGCCCGATCCCTCCCAGATGCAGATGGAGGAGCCGCAGATCGTCCGCCAGGGCGGGAAATACTCGGTAAAGCTCAAGGCCAGCGCCCCGGCGATCCATATGCTGCTGACGAACGTGGAGACGGAGGTCACCCCCGCCATCGGCGGCGAGAGCGCCTCGGAGGACATCATCAACTTCCTGCTCGACGGCTTTGACGGGGACGTGAACCGCATCTGGCAGTCGAACATCTTCGGAAAACCCCTCAACGATATTGCCGAGGAGGGGCTGGCGGCGAAGATCCAGTCCCTGCCGGAGGACGCCAAGGGCAAGCTGCAGGAGGCGCTGCAGCGGGTGCTGAACGAGGGGAGCGGAGGGCTGATATGCATTCTTCTGTGAACGCCCTCGTTGACTTGCGCGTGCAAAACCGTTATAATACGGGAGGCGCGGAATGTTTTACGTGATCCGGCTGAAAAAGCTGGGAAGCGCGGCGGGGTGGCTGTGCTTCGCGCTCGCGGCCTTCATCCTCCTGCGCGCGGTTTCCACGGTGCGCGTGCTGCGCGCGGTGGAGCTTCTGGAGGAGGAGCCGGTGCTCGTCATCGACGCGGGGCACGGCGGCTTTGACGGCGGGGCAATCGCGGTCAACGGCGTCCGGGAGAGCGACATCAATCTCGCCATCGCGCAGAAGCTGGAAGTGCTCGCCGCCTTTTGCGGGCAGCGGACCGTCATGACGCGAAGCGACGACAGCCGCCGCACCGATCTGCTGTCCTACAGCGAGCATGAGGATCTGGTCTACCGGGCGGAGCTTGCCAATCAGCAGCCGAACGCTGTGTTCATCAGCATCCACCAGAACTTCTATCCCACCACCCAGCCCTACGGCGCGCAGGTGCTCTATGCCGACGATCCGCAGAGCACGCGCCTCGGGCAGCTCACGCAGAACAATTTCGTGAGCTGTCTCCAACCGGAGAACCGCCGCCTGGCAGAGCCCGCGCTCAAGACCCTGTATCTGACGGCTCACGTGGATTGCCCGGCGATCCTGGTGGAGTGCGGCTTCCTGTCAAACTACAACGAAATGGAAAAGCTCATGCAGGACAGCTATCAGACCGCGATCGCGACGGTGCTGCTGGCCTCATATCTGCAATTTTTACCTGAGATGAACAGCCTTTAGGAGAGAAAAATGGCAAAACAGAAGACCGTATATTGCTGCACGGAATGCGGCGGCGAGACGCCGAACTGGGCAGGGAAGTGCCCCTCCTGCGGGGCGTGGAACACCCTACAGGAGATGAGGCTCGAAGCTCGCGCGTCGAAGCGCGGCGCGGGGAGCGTGAGGGCGTCCCTCGCCCAGCGCCCGCGCCGCATCTCGGAGCTTGACAGCAGCGAGGAGCTTCGCTTCTCCACCGGCATCTCGGAGTTTGACCGGGTGCTGGGCGGCGGCGCGGTGGCAGGCTCGCTCATCCTGGTGGGCGGCGCGCCCGGCATCGGCAAATCCACCCTGCTTTTGCAGATGTGCGCCATCGCCGGGCGGGAGAAGACGATCCTCTACGTCAGCGGCGAGGAGAGCGAGCGGCAGCTCAAGCTGCGCGCCATGCGCCTCGGCGTGGAGAGCGCGGAGGTCTACGTCCTCGCGGAGACGGAGCTCGACAACATCCTTGTCGGCATCGACGAATTAAAGCCGGATATCGTCATCATCGACTCGATCCAGACCATGTCCGACAGCGAGGTGGCCTCCGCCCCCGGCAGCATCAGCCAGGTGCGCGAGTGCACCATGCGCATCATGCGCGTGACGAAGGAGAAGGGGCTTACGGTCTTCGTGGTGGGGCATATCAACAAGGAGGGCAGCATCGCCGGGCCGAAGGTGCTCGAGCACATGGTGGACTGCGTGCTCTACTTCGAGGGCGAGCGCAACACCAGCTTCCGTATCCTGCGCGCGGCGAAGAACCGCTTCGGCTCGACCAATGAGATCGGCGTCTTTGAGATGACGGAGAGCGGCCTTGCGTCGCCCGGAGAACAGCCCCGGCACCTGCGTGGCCTGCGTGATCGAAGGCACGCGCCCCATCCTCGCCGAGGTGCAGGCGCTCATCACGCCCTCCAACTACAACGCCGCCCGCCGCTCCAATGGCATCGACTACAACCGCAGCGCCATGCTGCTCGCGGTGCTGGAGAAAAGGGGAGGGATGCCAGTCGGAAACTGCGATTCCTACATCAACGTCATCGGCGGCCTGTTTCTGGATGAACCGGCGGCAGACCTCGCGACCGTCCTCGCCATCGCCTCCAGCTTTCTGGATCGGCCGCTCGGCGGCGATCTCGCCGCCATCGGCGAGGTCGGGCTCTCGGGCGAGATCAGAAGCGTGAGCGTTCTCAACCAGCGCTTGAGCGAGATCGCGCGGCTGGGTTTTCGCCGCTGCGTGATCCCCGCCCACGTGCGCGATGAGATCCGCTGCCCCGAGGGGCTGAAGCTGCTCCCGGTCAAGAGCGTCGCCGAAGCGGTCGGCGCGGCGCTGGGCAGGAAAAAGGAATAGAGCATGGGAGCATGTGAAAATACTTCGTTTTTTCACATGCTCAGTTGTGAGTCGTGAGTTTTGAGACCATTCCGGAACTTTTTAAAGGAAAAATCGGATGTCATTGAAAAAGTCGAGGCTTTGCAATTATATCAAAATTTTTGACTTCTATCTGCCGCATTCACGGAGAGATGCTTCTGTAAATGGCCTCGTTTGATCTGTTCTCCTCAAAACCCAACACTCAACACTCTAAACTGAGGGGATGTGTTTTTAGCATCCACGCTTTTTCTCCAACGGTTACAAAAGAGGAACAGGAAAAACACGAATATACGACATATACATGAGTATACGCGCGTATTCACCGCATACTATCTATTATGGCAAGACACAAGAAAAAAGGGCCTGTCTATCTCACACAGAAGCAGGTCATCCGAAAATACAAGCTCAACCGCCAGCTCATCCGGGACTGCTTCCCGAAGCCGGAGGTCAGAACGGTTCGCGGCCGCTCCGGCGGGTACTGGACCGAGCCCGGCTGGACGGAAGCGGCGGTCGAGCAGGCTTTACAGCATCCGCAGATCCGGCGCCATCTCAAGGAGCAGGAGGAGCGCGATGAACGCGACCGGCAGATCGCGGAGATCATGGAGCTCTATAACTCCTTCTCGCCGGAATCCTACGTGCAGCGCGGGCGCGGCCTCAAGCGCAGCTTCGTGCTGCACGTCGGCCCGACCAACAGCGGCAAGACCTACGACGCGATTGAGGATCTCAAAACACACACGCCGGGCACCTATCTCGGCCCCCTGCGCCTGCTGGCGCTGGAGATGTTCGATAAGCTCAACGCCGCGGGCGTCCCCTGCAGCATGCTGACGGGCGAGGAATCCATTCCTGTGGAGAACGCCGAGGTCGTCTCCTCCACCATCGAGCTCTGCGATTTTCAGACGCATTTCAAGACCGCCGTCATCGACGAGGCGCAGCTCATCGCCGACAAGGATCGCGGCTCTGCCTGGATGAAGGCGATCTGCCTTGTGGACGCGGAGGTCGTGCATATCTGCATGGCGCCTGAGGCGCTGGGCTTTATCGAGCGCCTGGTCACAAGCTTCGGCGACCAATACAGCGTCGTGCGGCACCACCGTCTCGCGCCGCTGCGCTACGCGGGTCAGTGCCGCGGCTATGAGGACTTCCGCCCGGATGACGCGATTATCTGCTTCTCGCGGAAAAACGTCCTCTCCACGGCGGCGATCCTGGAGCAGCACGGCTTTCACGCGAGCGTGATCTACGGGGCGCTTCCGCCTGAGGCGCGGCGCAACGAGGTGAGAAAATACCTCTCGGGGGAAAATAACGTCGTCGTCGCGACCGACGCCATCGGCCTCGGCATCTCCCTTCCCATCAAGCGCGTCATCTTTGCCGAAACGGAGAAATTTGACGGGAAGGAGTTTCGCTCGCTCACCACGGCGGAGATCAACCAGATCGGCGGCCGCGCGGGGCGCTACGGGCTGAACGAATACGGCGAGGTGCTCGCCATCGGGAACCACCAGCTTGTGGGGGAAAAGCTCGGGCAGGAGACGAAGGCGATCCGGCAGGCTTGCATCGGCTTTCCGCGCGAGGTGCTGGGCACCGACTACCCGCTGGAGCTGCTGCTGCTCGCGTGGGAGCGGATGCCGAAGGCGCAGGACTTCATGCGCGAGAGCATGAAGGAGGCGCTCATCCTGCTGCGCCATATCAAAAAGCGCGTCACGCCGGAGAACCGTGAGCTGGTGTACGACCTCATCACCTGCCCCGTGGACGTGCGCACCGAGGAGCTTGTGATCTACTGGGCGAAATGCGCCGTTGCCATCCTGTCAAACCGCCGTATCCCCGCGCCCTATTTCGGGGAGGAGACGCTGCGGGACTGCGAGCTGCAGTACAAGGCCTACGATATCCACCACCAGCTTCTGCGGCGCATCGGCGTGGAGGACGACTGCACGAAGCAGCGCAAGGCGATCTGTGAGAAGATCGATGAGCTGATGAAGGCGGGCAAGCAGGACTATATCCGCCGCTGCCTCGGCTGCGGGAAGGAGCTTCCCATAGGCTCGGTGTACAACTACTGCGAACACTGCTTCAGCACGCGCGAATTCCGGGGGCTGTGAAAGCTGTTTTCACAGCCCTGCTTTTTTTGGCTCGCCTGGAAGACCGGAGCCGCGAAGATTTGGGTAATTATACAAAAATTAAGGGCGGCGTTGAGCGAATTTCGACAAATATGCAGAGTTGACAAAGCTTTGTGTTTTTTGGTATTCTATCAGCAACATAAAACAATCGTGAAAGGAATTGCAGCGATGACGATGTATGCTCAGCAGAACGCTTCCCCCGCCTTCTGTGGCGAGGCGTCGTTTGCTGCGCGCAAGTTCGCTGTTCTCTTTGTCATTCTGGGCATCGCTCTGGCGGTGTCCGTTTTTGTTTTTCCGGCTCGAATTTCCGGCCTGTTGCTTCTGGCTCTGCTTGTACTTTTGGTTCTTATTTCATACGACCCTCCGGCACGCGAAGCGAAGAGACGATAACAGTTTTTGTTATATACGCCGCTCCCGTCCAACCGGATGGGGGCGGTTTGTATATAAAAAGCAGGATCCAAAACTATGAAAAAGGAGAAACTCACATGAAAACAAGCCGCAAAATCCTCTCCATGCTCATGGCTGTCGCCATGATCGTTGCCCTCGCCGCTGTCGGCGGCACCGCTTACGCCGACGGCGCCATCAAGATCGGCGGTACCGGCCCTCTGACCGGCGCAGCCGCGATTTACGGCAACGCCGTCAAGAACGCCGCTGAGATCGCCGTTGAGGAGATCAACGCCCAGGGCGGCGTGCAGTTTGAGCTGCGCTACGAGGACGACACCCACGACGCCGAGAAGGCCGTCAACGCTTACAACACCCTCAAGGACTGGGGCATGCAGATCTCTCTGAGCTCTGTCACCTCCAAGCCCGCCGAGGCGACCTCCGCTGAAAGCTTTGCCGACCGCATCTTCGCGCTGACCCCCTCCGCCTCCGCTGTCGCCGTCGTGGACGGGAAGGACAACGTCTTCCAGCTCTGCTTCGCCGACCCCAACCAGGGCTCCGCTTCCGCGCAGTACATCGTTGACAAGGGTCTGGCCACCAAGGTTGCCGTGATCTGGAAGAATGACGACGTGTACTCCAAGGGCATCTACGAGACCTTCAAGGCCGCCTGCGAGGAGCTGGGTCTTGAAATCGTCAGCGACACCACCTTTGCCGACGGCAACAACACCGACTTCTCCGTGCAGATTGCCGACGCGCAGAATAACGGCGCCGAGCTGGTCTTCCTCCCCATGTACTATGACGCCGCCTCCCTGATCCTGACCCAGGCCGACGCCACCGGCTTCTATCCCTACTGGTTCGGCGTGGACGGCATGGACGGCATCCTGTCTCTCGACGGCTTTGACACCGAGCTTGCCGAGGGCGTCTACCTGCTGACTCCCTTCAACGCCGACTCCGAGGATGAGCGCACCGCCGCCTTCGTCGCGAAGTACCAGGAGAAGTTCGGCGAGATCCCCAACCAGTTCGCTGCGGACGCCTATGACTGTGTCTACGCCTACGCGCAGGCCTGCGAGGCCGCCGGCATCACCGCCGATATGAGCGCTGAGGACATCTGCGCCGCCATGATCGAGCAGTTCACCACCATGAGCTACGACGGCATCACCGGCGAGGGCATGACCTGGGGCGAGGACGGCATGGTCACCAAGTCCCCGAAGGGCATGGTCATCGAGAACGGCGCTTACGTCGGCCTCGACTGATTTCGATAACTC
>CAJOFI010000096.1 GCA_905233595.1 uncultured Oscillospiraceae bacterium
TGTATTGCAAGCTTTGACAACGCAGCTACAGGCGAAAAAGGCAAGCCAGATTGCACAGATTATTTCGTGACAGTTCCTTATTTCGGAACAGTTCCTAAATACAGGGGATGTGAAAAAGTCTTTTTCACATCCCCTTCTCACCAGATGAAATTCGATTTGAGCATCTCCCCGTTGTCCACGAGCAGGTCTTCCCCGGTCATGGAGCGGTTTTGCACGGTGAGAAAGTACGCAAGCTCCGCGATCTCCTCCGCCGTGGCCCACTTGCCGAGCAGCGTCTCGGCGAGCACCGCCCGGTAAAGCTCCTCGTTTTCCAGGATGTGCCGGTTCGCGGGCGTGATGACGCCGCCGGGGGAAATGCTGTTGACGGTGACGCCGCGCGCGGCGAGCGTCACCGCGAGGTACTTCATATAGCCCACGACGCCCGCCTTGCTCGCCACGTAGCGGGGAAACTCCGCGCCGTTGCGGGCGGAGGCGGAGGCGATGAAGAGCACCGAGCGCAGGCTCTCGCACGGCAGGAAGTGTTCGGTAAAGCGGATCGACCCGCTGAGGTTCACGTCGATGGCGTCCCGCTCCTCCAGGGTGCCCGCGTTGTTGATGAGGATCTCGCAGTCCGGCCGCAGGGGCAGCGCCTCCTCGCGGATGTCGCAGAGGACGTGCCGATAGGCGGGGTGCCCGATCACGCTCTGCGCGCAATCGAAGCCGAACACCTCATGCCCCTGTTGCAGAAACCTCCGGGCGATCGCCTCCCCGATCCCGCTGGCTGTTCCGCTGACGACGATTTTCATCGCGATCTCCTTTCGCCGGGTCACTCCCGCGCCCGTCCATGATGCTTTTTGCGATCCGGTAGCCCAGCGGGGAGAAGAACGCCTCGAACAGCAGCTCCATCACCGCGCCGGTCAGCGCGCAGGTGAAGCACTGCAGCAGGCTCCAGCCGAAAAAGAGCTGGCTGACGAGCAGGGCAAAGATCAGGTTGTCGGCAAACTGCGCAAGGAAGGTGGAGATGTAGGACTGTAGCGCAAAGGCCGCGAAGCCCTCCCGCCCCTTCATGAGTCTCCCGATGCCGTAGTGCAGGAAGTTGTTGAGCACGGCGGAGGCCGCGAAGGCGACCGAGCTTCCGAGGATGACGAACCAGGTGCCGCCGAAGGTGTGGTCGAGCGCGGTGTTGATGATCTCCTCGCTGCCCTCCACGAAGCTCTCGCCCCAGACGCCGGGGATGCGGCTTGCGAGAAAGAACACGAGCGCCATCAGAAGGTTGACCGCGAGCGCTGCGGCGGACATACCCGTCGCCGCGCGCGGGCCGTAGCAGTGGGTCAGCACGTCCATGGAGAGGAAGGTCAGCCAGGAAAACAAAATTCCGCAGTCCAGCGCAAGCCAGTCAAGCCCGGTGTTGATGCTCTTGTTGGCCAGAAGATTCATTCCCACGACGGAGAGAATCAGCAGCGAAGCGATCATCGGGGGCACGGTTTGCAGCAGACGGCGGAAGGACAGAAACGCTTTTTTCATGGGGGGTACAGCTCCTTGTTTTTTTCAGGTGGTTGGCAAGAGACACCTTCATTCTGTTTTCGCCTTTCCTCAAGGCTTGCGCAGTATACCACAGCAGCCGGGAAAAAGCAAGAAAAATTTCCCCGCCGCGCCCGCTTATGGCGCGGCGGAGAAAACCCGTTTTCCGAATCCTATCAGTCCTTCACAGTGCCGTCGGGGTTAAACAGCGGCAGACGCGCCAGCACGATCAGATCGTCCCTGTCGTAGGCGGCGCCCTCCGCGAGCACGGCCACCTTCCCGGCAATAATGCCGCCGGCCTGATGCACCAGCTCCTCCGTCGCGCGCAGGGACTCGCCGGTGGAGATCACGTCGTCGATGATGAGCACGCGCTTGCCGTGAAGCTTCTCCGCGTCCTTCTTGTCGAGCACCAGCTTCTGCACGCCTCTCGTGGTAATGGAGGTCACGTTGACCTCGAACACGCCGGACATATAGGCTTTCGGCCCCTTGCGGGCGACAAAATACTCGTCCGCGCCGCTCTGACGCGCCATCTCGTAGATCAGGGGGATGGACTTGGCCTCGGGCGCCAGCAGATAGTCATACTCCGGCGCGCGCTTTAAGAGCTCCGCCGCGCAGTGCACCGTCAGTTCCACGTCGCCGAACATCACGAAAGCCCCGATGTACAGATCGTCGGTCACCTTGCAGAGGGGGAGCTGACGTTTTAAGCCGGCAATGTCCATTTCGTAAGTCATGTTTTCATTCCTCCAGAATCAACACAGTTTTGACTTTTTTATTTTACCGCAATTCCCGGGAAAATCAAGGGGTTCGATGAAAAAGTTCAAACGAGAAAGCCGCCGTCCACGGTGATGACCTGCCCGGTGATATAGGGGTTTTCGGCCACGGCGAGCACCATCTGCGCGATCTCCTCGGGTCTGCCGAGCCTGCCGAGCGGGATCTCGCGGGCAAGCTCTTCGAGGGTCTCCCGCCCGAGCACCTGCACCATATCGGTGTCGATGACGCCGGGGGCGACGCAGTTGACGCGGATGCCGGAGAGCGCAAGCTCCGCCGAGAGGGAGCGCGTCAGCCCGATGATGGCGTGCTTGGTGGAGGAATAGGCGGCCTCACAGCTTGCGCCGTGGCTGCCCCAGATGGAGGAGATGTTCACGATGCAGCCCGCGTGCTCGTGGAGCATCGGCCCCAGCACGGCCTGGCTGCAATGGAAGCAGCCGCCGACGTTCACGGCGTAGAGCCGCTGCCAGGTCTCCTCCTCGATGTCCTGAAACTGCTGCTGCCTCGCGATCCCGGCGTTGTTTACCAGCAGCGTCACGGGGCCAAGCTCCCGCTCGATGCGCCGCACCATGCTCCACACGGCTTCGCGGTCGGCCACGTCGCACTGCTGGGTGATGGCCTCGCCGCCCTCGGCTCTGAGCGTTTCGGCAAGCGCCTCGGCCTTGTCGGCGCGCTCGAGGTAATTGATGCACACCGCGTAGCCCCTGCGGCTGAGCGCGGCGGCGATGGCGGCGCCGATGCCGCGCGAGGAGCCTGTCACAAGCGCCACTTTTTTCATTTGCTCAGCCCCTCCTCGATGAGCGCACGCGCGTAGTCGGAGAGCTCGCCCGTGCTCATGCTCTTGACCTTAGCCGCCGGGATCACCTCAAGAATGTCAAGATATACGTCGGTCGGACGCAGAAACAGGCGCTTTTTGACCTTTTCGGTGCCGCGCACGCAGGCGACGGCAAGCGGTACGTTCGCCCGCTGCGCGGTCTTGAAGGAGCCTGCGTGAAAGTCGAGCAGCGCGCCGGTCCTCGTGCGGGTGCCCTCGGGGTAGATGCCGACGGAGCAGAGGCCGCGCTTCATATAATCCGCGGCGGTCAGGATGGTCTTGAGCGCGGCGCGGTCGTTCTCCCGGTCGATGGGCAGGAAGGCGGCGTTGTAGGCGATGTCGCCGATCATGGGGATCTTGAGGTTGGAGGGCTTGGAGATGAAGGAGATGTTCCACTTCGCAAGATAGCAAATGACCATCAGCGGGTCGAACATGGAGCGGTGGTTGCACACGAAGAGGAAGCGGCTGTCGGTGGGCAGCTTGTCCTCCCCGGTGATGTGCGGCCGCAGCCCCGCGTAAGCGCACAGCAGCCCGCCGATGCTCAGGCAGGCGGCTCTGGCTCTGGGGTTCTGCTTTTCGAGGGGCTTCGCGCGGTCCACGGGCAGCACCTGCAGCCACCAGGCCGTCACGTATACGACGAGCAGCAGCGCAAAGCACAAAACGAACACCGGCACGCCCAGCAGCCAGTGCGCCCCCGTCAGCGCGACGACCGCCCAGGCCGCCGCCAGGGAGCAGAGCGGGAAGAGAATCGCAAAAAACATAAGCGGGTACCTCTTTTCAGAATTACCCGCTTATTGTACCCCAACAGTGCCGAAAAAGCAAGCTTCGGGGGCTGTGAAAAACCTGCGTTTCATCACAGCCCCCGATTTTCACTGTTTTCCCTTATCCTGGAGCATTTCGATCGCGTTCATGATCGGCGCGGGGAAGGGCACGCCCATGAGCCCCATGTTCTCCACGATGCTCAGCACCTCGCTCGCCACGAAGGCGATGACGATGCCATCGCGGATATAATCCGTCCCGAGCATGAGATCGAGCCGCGCCCCGATGAGCACCACGAGCAGCGACATTCCCTTGCGCAATAGCCCCTTCCCGGCGG
>CAJOFI010000097.1:0-1200 GCA_905233595.1 uncultured Oscillospiraceae bacterium
GGGCTGGAGACGCAGATCAAATGGGTCAACGACGTGCTCATCGCCGGGAAAAAGGTCTGCGGCATCCTGACCGAGGGCTCGCTCGACTGCGAGAGCGGGCAGCTCAGCTATGCCGTGGTGGGCATCGGCGTCAATACCGCCGTCCCGCCCGGGGACTTTCCGCCGGAGCTGCGGAAGATCGCGGGCGCGGTGTTCGGGGAGGAGAAGCCCCCCATGCTGCGAAGCCGCCTCGCCGCCATGATCCTCGACCGGCTGATGGACGCGGGCGCGCGGCTGGACGATCCCGCGATCTTCGAGGGCTACCGCCGCCGCTCCCTCGTGCCGGGGCGGGAGATCAGCATCCGCACCCCCGGCAAAGACCCGCAGCCCGCCCTCGCGCTCGAAATCGAGCGGGACTACGCCCTGCGCGTCCGCCTCCCGGACGGCAGCGAGCAAAGCCTCAACTCCGGCGAAGTAAGCGTCCGGGTCTGAGTTTTGAGATAACAGTCCTGCGCAAAAACAATCAAAGCGTGTGCCCCCCCGGCGGGGAAGCACGACGCTTTGACTTCTGCCCGTCTTCGTCAACACTCAACACTCAAAACTCAAAACTATAAAGCAACGGCGCTGTGAAAAAACTTCGTTTTTTCACAGCGCCGTTGCTTTATTCCTCGTGCTCGTCGCCGAGGTCGAATTCCAGCGCCTCGCCGCAGGTGGGACAGATGATGCTGCCAAGCTCCAGCGTCTCCTCGTCGAAGCTGATCTCCTCGCCGCAGGTGGGGCAGGTCACGTCGTAGACGACGCCGTCGTACTCCTCGTCCTCCGCGTCATCCTCCGACTCCTCGCCCTCGTCCTCGTCGAAGCTTTCCAGACCGTAGTCGGCCAGGTCGTAGACCTTGTCCTCGTCCTCGTCCTCCTCGTCGTCGTCGAAGTCAAAGTCAAAGTCGTCGTCATCCAGCCCGTCTGTCAGCTCCTCGAGATAGGCCAGATCCTCGCAGATCCCGTCGATCGCGTCCTCGTGGCCGGTGCTTGTGATCCGGAGGTCCTCGATCTCATGCGCCATGTCGGACAGCAGATCGTTCAGCGCGCTCCAGAGCTTTCCGTCCCGGGATTCGGGCTCCACGCCCAGGCCCTCGGTCAGACCCTTCAGATAGGCAGCCTTCTCAACAATCGTCATCTTTCAGACCTCCCTGAAATTGAATAATAAATACTGAATACTGAATA
>CAJOFI010000097.1:1315-9350 GCA_905233595.1 uncultured Oscillospiraceae bacterium
AATCGCAGGAATACTTTGTGTATTTCAAGATTTGACAACGAAGCTACAGGTGAAAAAGACAAGTCAGATTGCACAAGTTATTTCGGAACAGTTCCTTAGAACAAAAAACAGGGGAAGATGCACGACCTTCCCCTGCTTTTCGATGCCTTTGCCGCTTACGCTCTGGACAGATACTCGCCCGTGCGGGTATCGACCTTGATGCGCTCGCCGCGGTCGATGAAGAGGGGAACCTTGATCTCGGCGCCGGTCTCCAGCGTGGCGGGCTTGGTGGCGTTGGTGGCGGTGTTGCCGGCAAAGCCGGGGTCGGTATCGGTGACCTCGAGCTCCACGAAGAAGGGAGGCTCCACGTTGAAGACCTTGCCCTTGTAGGAGTAGATGGTGCAATCCATGTTCTCCTTGACGAACTTGAAGTTGTCGCCCAGGACGGAGCCGTCCACCGGCTCGAGCTCATAGGTCTCGGGGTTCATGAAGTAGTAGAGGTTGCCGTCGTTGTAGCTGTACTCCATGGTCATGCGGTCAACGGTAGCGTTCTCAAACTTGGCGGTGGGGTTGAAGGAAGTTTCGGTCACGGCGCCGGTGATGACGTTCTTCATCTTGGTGCGCACGAAGGCCGCGCCCTTGCCGGGCTTGACGTGCTGGAACTCGACGACCTGCATGACGTTGCCGTCCATCTCAAAGGTAACGCCGTTTCTGAATTCGCCTGCAGTAATCATAAATTGGGACCTCCCGAAAGAATTTTATCTGTCACGATAGCTTTAGCTGAACCATTTTACCGTATGTAAGGAAATTTTGCAAGCCCTTTCTGCGCCTGCGGGGGCTGGAAACAGAAAAATTTCAGATTTTTCCCCGGAAGATGAAAATTTTGCTTGCAATTGCCACGCTCTTCTGCTAAGATAAATAAGCTGTTTAGCAGCATAACACGACCAAGGAGGTGCTTCAAGCTATGGCGAAATGCCAGTTCTGCGACAAGGATGTGGCCTTCGGTATCAAGGTCAGCCATTCTCACAGGCGCTCCAACCGTACCTGGAAGCCGAACGTGAAGCGCGTCAAGGCCATCGTGGACGGTTCTCCCAAGCATGTTTACGTCTGCACGCGCTGCCTGCGCAGCGGTAAGGTCACCCGCGCTGTGTAATTGAACATTACCCGAAATAAAGCCTGTCGAAGCAACAAACGACGGGCTTTTTCGGTTTTACAGGAGAGAGACTATGAAACTTTTGGAAGAGCGCATCCTGTCCGAGGGCACGGTGAAGCCCGGCGGCATTTTGAAGGTGGACAGCTTTTTGAACCACCAGCTCGACCCGCAGCTCCTCTACGAGATGGCGCTCGAGCTCAGGCGCCTCTATGCCGGAGAGCCGATCAACAAGGTCCTGACCATCGAGGCCAGCGGCATCGCCCTGGCGAGCCTTACGGGCTTCGTCCTCGGCTGCCCGGTCGTGTTCGCGAAGAAGAGCAAGACCAGGAACATCTCCGACGCGCTCTACAGCGTGGAGGTCGCGTCCTTCACCCACGGCAACACCAACACCGTCGTCGTGTCGAAGGAGTACCTGCACGCCGGTGACCGCGTGCTGATCGTGGACGATTTTCTCGCTACCGGCGCGGCGCTCGTCGGGCTCAAAAGCCTCGTGGAGCAGGCGGGCGGCAGCGTGGTCGGCGCGGGCATCGCCATCGAGAAGGCCTTCCAGGGCGGGGGCGACAGGCTTCGCGCGCAGGGGCTTCGCATCGAGTCGCTCGCGCGGATCGCCTCCATGGGCGATGACAGCCTCGAATTCTGCCGCTGAACACGGCGGAAACGGGGAAAATATTCCTTTTAACATTTTGTACAATAAATTGAAGCAAAAAATGTTGAAAATGGACAAAATTTTTCTTGACTTTTTTCGACGCGGCTGTTACTATACTGCCATAATTCCATAGCGTTCGATATATCGCAAATAATAAGGATTTGAAGTTTCTACCCGGGCACCGTAAATGACCGGACTATCGAAAGAAGAGCAGAGGGCCAGAGCATTTTTGACCCTTGTGTTTCGTTTTTTTCAAGAGGCTTCGATTCCGAGGTCTCTTTTCGTTCTCCCCCAAACCGAAGCCCAGCCAAGCGGGTTCGGTTTGGAAAGGAAGAAGGAGATTGCGGATATGGAGTTTTCCCGGCTCTTACGGAAACTGGGGAAACGGAATGGAGCAAGCTTCTTCTGACGCTGCCCTTTTCCGCAACAGCGGTTTAGGTGAGCCGCGGAGGGCCTTCGGGTCCTTCCCGGCCCTGTTAAATTCTTTTTAAAGGAGAAACACAATGAAGAAGATCATCGCAATGCTGCTCGCGCTCGTTATGATCGTCGCGCTCGCCTCCGTCAGCGTTACCGCTTCCGCCGAGGAGAGCTTCAAGGCCGGCCTGATCTGCCTGCACGACGAGAACTCCGGCTACGACGCCAACTTCATCAACGGCTTCAAGGCCGCCTGCGAGGCGCTGGGCGTTGAGGGCGTCATCAAGACCAACATCGACGACACCAACACCGAAGGCTACGACGCCGCTCTCGAGCTGGCGGACGACGGCTGCAAGGTCGTCTTTTCCGACAGCTACGGCCACGGCTCCTACCTGCTCCAGGCCGCTCAGGAGGCCCCCGAGGTCCAGTTCACCTCCTGCACCGCCGATAACGCGCAGGCTGCCGGCGTTGAGAACTTCCACAACGCCTTCGCCTCCATCTTCGAGGGCCGCTACCTCGCCGGCATCGCCGCCGGTATGAAGCTGGTCGAGATGATGAACGAGGGCAAGGTTCCCGCTGACTGCAAGGTCGGCTACGTCGCCGCCATGCCTTACGCCGAGGTCATGTCCGGCTACACCTCCTGGTTCCTGGGCCTGCGCTCCGTCGAGGGCTGCGAGAACGTGACGATGGACGTCGTCTACACCGGCACCTGGCTCGATGAGACCCTCGAGAAGGAAGCTGCCGAGAAGCTGATCGCCGGCGGCTGCGTCCTGATCTCCCAGCATGCCGACTCCATGGGCGCCCCCAATGCCTGCGAGGCCGCCGGCGTCCCGAACATCTCCTACAACGGCTCCACCCTCGCCGCCTGCCCCAACACCTACATCGTCTCCTCCCGCATCGACTGGCAGCCCTACTTCGAGTACGCCATCAAGGCCGTCATGAACGGCGAGAACTATGACGTCGACTGGCGCGGCACCCTCGAGACCGGCTCCGTCAAGCTGACCGATCTGAACGAGGCTGCCGCACAGCATACCGAAACCACCGCGCCGGCCGCATGATGTCTTCGACACCGCCAAGTGGACCGTCGGCGGCGAGACCCTTGAGACCTACGACAAGGCCGCCTTCTACGAGGGCAACGAGTGCATCTGGGACGGCTACTTCCACGAGTCCGAGACCCGCAGCGCTCCCTACTTCGACATCCTCATCGACGGCATCACCGTTCTGTAACAGCCGAAACGCAAAACACAAAGAAAGCCCTGCGCCATCGCAGGGCTTTCTTTCGCTCCGCGGGCAAAGCTCTCTTTTGCCCCCAGAGCGAAGGAAAGCCCGCCGTTCCCGTCCGATCCCCCGTTCGGACGGGTCAGACAGTTTGATTCCAAAGGAGGAATGCCCGATGGAGGAACGAATCCCCGCCGTTGCGATGCGTGACATCACGAAGCGCTTCGGCTCCGTCGTCGCCAACGACAAGTGCTGGCTCAATATCTACCGCGGCGAGATCCTGGCCCTGCTGGGCGAAAACGGCAGCGGCAAGACCACGCTGATGAACATGCTCTCCGGCGTCTACTTCCCGGACGAGGGCACGATCGCCATCGACGGCAAACAGGTCGTCATCCGCTCCCCCAAGGACGCCTTTGATCTCGGCATCGGCATGATCCACCAGCATTTCAAGCTCGTGGACGTGCTCACCGCCGCAGAGAACATCGTGCTCGGCCTGCCCGGCAAGCTCGATCTCAAGGGCGCGACGAAGAAGATCCGCGAGATCTGCGCCGCCTACGGCTTCGAGGTCGACCCGGAGCAGAAGATCTACGACATGTCCGTCTCCCAGAAGCAGACCGTGGAGATCGTCAAGGTGCTCTATCGCGGGGCGGACATCCTGATTTTGGACGAGCCCACCGCTGTTCTGACCCCGCAGGAGATCGAAAAGCTCTTCGCCGTGCTGCGCAACATGCGCGACGACGGCAAGGCCGTGGTCATCATCACGCACAAGATGCACGAGGTGGAGGAGCTCTCCGACCGCGTGGCCGTGCTGCGCAAGGGGCAGTTCAGCGGCGATATGCTGACGAAGAACACGAACGCGCAGGAGATGACCAACATGATGGTCGGCCGTCCCGTCGTGCTGAACATCGAGCGGCCCGAGCCGGTCGATCCGAAGCCGCGCATTGTGGTCAAGAACCTGACCGTGCGCGATCAGGAGGGCACCGTCAAGCTCGACGGTGTGAGCTTCACCGCCAACTCCGGCGAGATCCTCGGCATCGCGGGCGTCTCCGGCTGCGGCCAGAAGGAGCTGCTGGAGGCCATCGCCGGGCTGCAGAAGGTGCAGAGCGGCTCGATCCGCTATATCGAGGACGACGGCAGCAGCGAGGAGCTGATCGGCAAGGACCCCCTCAGCATCCAGCAGATGGGCGTCGCGCTCTCCTTCGTGCCGGAGGACCGCCTGGGCATGGGGCTTGTCGGCAACATGGATCTCGGCAACAACATGATGCTGCGCTCCTACCGCGCGGGGCACGGCGTCTTCACCAACCGCAAGGCGCCCTATAAGCTCGCCCGCCAGATGGTGGACTTCCTCGAGATCGCGACCCCCAGCGTGGAGACGCCGGTGCGCCGCCTCTCCGGCGGCAACGTGCAGAAGGTGCTGGTCGGGCGCGAGATCGCGAACGCCCCCTCCGTGCTGCTGACGGCCTACGCCGTGCGCGGGCTGGACATCAACTCCTCGTATCTGATCTATGACACCATCAACTCCCAGAAGATGAGAGGCGTGGCGGTGATCTACGTGGGCGAGGATCTGGACGTGCTGCTCGAGCTTGCCGACCGCATCCTTGTCCTCTGCGGCGGCAAGGTCTCCGGCATCGTGCCGGGGCGCGGCGCGAAGAAGCGCGACGTGGGTCTCATGATGACGAAGCTGGGAGGTGCGAAGGCATGATACACATTTCCAAACGGGGCGAGATCTCCCGCGGCAGGGCGCTCGCCATCCGCCTGCTCGGGCTGCTCGTTGGCGTGCTGCTGTGCGCGGTGATCACGGTCGTCACGACGAAGACCAACCCTCTGGACGTTTTCGCCGCGATCGTCAAGGGCTCCTTCGGCTCCGCGCGCAAGACCTGGATCTTCTTCCAGAACACCGCGATACTGCTGCTGATCTCCCTCGCCGTCACCCCGGCCTTCCGCATGCGCTGCTGGAACCTCGGTGCGGAGGGGCAGGTGCTGGCCGGCGCGATTGCCGCCACGGCCTGCATGGTGCTGCTCGAGGGGAAGCTCCCCAACGCCGCCGCGATCGCCGCGATGCTGCTGGCCTCCCTGGCCGCCGGCGCGATCTGGGCCGGCATCCCGGCCTTCTTCAAGGCGCGCTTCAACACCAACGAGACGCTCTTTACCCTGATGATGAACTATGTCGCGATGCAGATCGTCAACTTCTTCTGCGTCGTCTGGGAGAACCCGAAGGGCTCCGGCCAGATGGGCATCATCAACCAGAAGACGCAGTTCGGCTGGGTGCCCCAGCTGGTGAACCGCTATCTGCTGGTCATCGTGGTCGCCGTCGTGCTGACCGTATTCCTGTATTTCTACCTGAACTTCACCAAGCACGGCTTTGAGCTGACGGTCGTCGGCGAGTCGGAGCGCACCGCCCGCTACGTCGGCATCAAGGTGGAGCGGGTCGTCGTGCGCACGATGCTGCTGTCCGGCCTCATCTGCGGCCTGACGGGCTTCCTGCTCGTCGGCAGCATCAACCACAACGTGTCCTCGGTCATCGCCGGCGGGCAGGGCTTCACCGCGGTCATGGTCTCGTGGCTGGCCAAGTTCGACCCGATTGTGATGGCGCTCTTCTCCGGCATGCTGATCTTCCTCGGCACCGGCGCGAAGGAGGTCGCGACCAGCATCGGGCTCAACATGAGCTTCGGCGATATGCTGACCGCCGTGCTGATCTTCTGCATCATCGGCTCCGATTTCTTTGTCAACTACAAACTCAGCGTCAGCAGGAAGAGCAAGGAGGTTGAGAAGCATGTTTGATATCGTCTCGTTCATCCCCCGCGCGGTCATGCAGGGCATCCCGCTGATGCTGGGCTGCACCGGCGAAACGCTGACGGAGAAATCCGGCAACCTCAACCTCGGCACGGCCGGCATCATGTACGTTGGCGGCATCTGCGGCGTCATCGGCGCCTTCCTCTACGAAAACTCCGGCGTGGAGATGAACCCGGTGCTGACCGTCCTGATCCCGCTGCTCAGCTGCATCGTCGGCTCGGCGCTGATGGGCCTGCTCTACTGCTTTCTGACCGTGACCCTGCGCGCCAACCAGAACGTGACCGGTCTCGCGCTGACCACCTTCGGCGTTGGCTTCGGCAACTTCTACGGCGGTTCGCTCATCAAGCTCGTCAAGACGGACATCCCTTCCATCGTCCTGACCCGCACGAGCCAGGCCTTCAGCCGCAAGCTGCCCTTCGCCGGCAGCCTCGGCTGGTTCGGGAAGATCTTCCTGTCCTACAGCTTCCTCGCCTATCTCGCCATCGTGATCGCGCTCGCGGCCTCCTGGGTGCTCAACCGCACCCGCACGGGCCTGCATCTGCGCGCCGTGGGCGAGAACCCCAGCACGGCCGATACCGCTGGCATCAACGTCGTGGCCTACAAGTACACGGCCACGATCCTCGGCTCGGTCATCTCCGGCCTCGGCGGCCTGTACTACGTGATGGACTACGCCTCCGGCGTCTGGACCAACAACGCCTTCGGCGACCGCGGCTGGCTCGCGGTGGCACTGGTCATCTTCACGGTCTGGCGGCCCGCGACGAGCATCCTGGCCTCCATCCTCTTCGGCGGCCTGTATATCCTGAACGTGTTCATCCCCACCGGCATGAACCTCGCGATCAAGGAGATCTACAAGATGGCGCCCTACGTCGTGACCATCGTCGTGCTGGTCATCTCCTCCATGCGCAACAAGCGCGAGAACCAGCCCCCCGCCTCCCTCGGCCTGCCCTACTTCCGCGAGGATCGCTGATTTACGGGGTCAGTGAATCGTGAAAAGGAACTGTGCAGAAATAAATTGTGCAAAGATGGCGTAGGATTTTTCGCCTGTAGCGAGGCGGAAAATCGCAGGAATACTTTGTGTATTTCAAGAAAGGCAAGTCAGATTGCACAAGTTATTTCGGAACAGTTCCAAAGTGAATATCGTTTTGGTGTCGCTGCGCGACGGATTGTAATTCGTCGCGCAGCGACACCGTTGTTATTGCTTGTCTCCTCAAAACGCAAAACTCACGACTCAAAACGCTGCTTGCTTCCCCACCTTCCTGCTGGTATAATGGGGAGGAATGAATCGGGAGGGATGCGGCATGATGATTTCCACGCGCGGGCGCTATGCCCTGCGGCTAATGGTCGATCTGGCGGAACGGGGGCAGGCGCGCTTTGTGACGCTCAGGGAGCTGGCCGAAAGGCAGGAGATTTCCGAAAAGTACCTCGAGAGCATCGTCAAGGAGCTGGTGCGCGCGGGCTTTCTGGAGGGGCTGCGCGGCAAGGGCGGCGGCTATCGGCTCGCGCGCCCGGCGGAGCAGGTGTCCGTGCTGGAGCTGCTGCGCGTGATGGAGGGCTCGCTCGCGCCGGTGGCCTGTCTCGCGGAGGGGGCGAAGCCCTGTGAGCGCGCCTCCCGCTGCAGGACGCTGCCGCTCTGGCAGGGGCTGGACGCGGTGATCGCGGAGTATCTCGGCGGCTTTACGCTGCTCGACCTCGTGAAAAGCGAGGGCGACGGCTGCGATTACGTGATTTGAGGCGAGGGCTATGATCGACCAATTCGGAAGAAACATCGACTATATGCGCCTCTCGCTGACGGATCGCTGCAATTTCCGCTGCATCTACTGCATGCCGGCCGA
>CAJOFI010000098.1 GCA_905233595.1 uncultured Oscillospiraceae bacterium
CTCAAGGGCATGCTGGTTCCGATCTGCGCCTACGTCGTGATGGCGATCTCTCTGAACCTCACCGTCGGCGTGCTGGGCGAGCTGAGCCTCGGGCACGCGGGCTTTATGAGTGTCGGCGCTTTCATGGGCGTCACGGCCGCGATCTCCCTGCAGAACGTGATCGCAAGCGCGCCGCTGCGCCTCGCCATCGCGCTGCTGGTCGGCGCGATCTTCGCCGGGATCGTGGGCTTTCTGGTCGGCATCCCCGTTCTGCGCTTGAACGGCGACTATCTGGCCATCGTGACCCTGGCTTTCGGCGAGATCATCAAGAGCGTGTTCAATAACCTCTATCTCGGTCTGGACAGCCGGGGCTTCCATCTGAGCCTGCTGGATGATCGCACCAATCTCGCCGAGGACGGCCGCCTCATCATCGCAGGGCCCATGGGCATCGGCGGCATACAAAAGATCGCAAGCTTCACGGCGGGCTTCGTGCTGATCCTGCTCTGCCTTGCCGTCATTTTCCATCTGGTGAACAGCCGGCAGGGGAGAGCCATCATGGCCATCCGCGATAACCGCATCGCGGCCGAGAGCGTGGGCATCCCCGTCACGAAGTTCAAGATGATGGCCTTCGTGACCTCCGCCGCCATGGCGGGCGCCGCCGGGGCGCTCTTCGCGCTCAACTACTCCACCGTCGTTGCCAACAAGTTTGACTTCAACACCTCGATCCTGGTGCTGGTCTTCGTCGTGTTCGGCGGGCTGGGGAACATGCTCGGCTCCATCATCGCGGCGGCCGCGCTGACGATCCTCCCCGAAGCGCTGCGCGGCTTCTCGAACTACCGCATGCTGATCTACGCGATCGTGCTGATCCTCGTCATGCTTGCGACGAACAACGCAGAGCTCAAGGGTTTACTCAGCCGCATCATTCCCAAACGGAAGGAGGCAAAGCGCGATGCCTAAAGAATTCAAACGCGATAAGCTCATACAGGTTCCGGGCACGGCGCTTTTGCCCGAGCGCGACTTCAACCGCTCGCCGATTTTGGAATGCCGCCACCTCGGCATCGACTTCGGCGGTCTGCGCGCGCTGGACGATCTGGATATCACGATCGGGCGCACGGAGATCGCGGGGCTTATCGGGCCGAATGGGGCAGGGAAGACCACGGTCTTCAACCTCCTTACGAAGGTCTACGCCCCGACGCGTGGCTCCATCCTGCTCGACGGGATGGACATTGCCGGCAAATCCACCGCGCAGGTCAATCAGATGGGCATTGCCCGCACCTTCCAGAACATCCGCCTTTTCCACAATCAGAGTGTGATCGACAACGTGCTCATCGGCCTGCACAATGAGATGAGCTACGGTATGTTCGCCTCGGTCCTGCGTTTGCCGTCCTACTGGCGCGCAGAGCGCATCGCAAAAGAACGCGCGATGGAGCTTTTGAGCATCTTCGGGCTGGAGGTGCACGCCGATGAGCTCGCGGGGAGCCTTCCCTACGGGGCGCAGAGGCGGCTGGAGATCGTCCGCGCGCTCGCGACGAACCCCTCGCTGCTGCTGCTGGACGAGCCTGCGGCGGGCATGAACCCCTCCGAGACTGTGGAGCTCATGGAGAACATCGTGAAGATCCGCGACACCTTCCAGATCGCGATCCTGCTCATAGAGCACGATATGAACCTCGTCATGGGCATCTGCGAGGGGATCGCGGTGCTCAACTTCGGCAAGGTCATCGCCAAGGGGAGCCCCGAGGACATCCGCACGAATCCCGCCGTGATCGAGGCCTATCTCGGAAGAAAGGGGGCGGCACAGGCATGATGCTGCGCGCAACTGATCTGAACGTATATTACGGGCCGATCCACGCCGTCAAGGGTGTCTCCTTTGAAGTCAATGAGGGCGAGATCGTCACCCTCATCGGCGCAAACGGCGCCGGAAAATCCACCACGCTCAAAACGATCTCCGGCCTGATGCGCTCCAAAACCGGGAGCGTGGAGTTTATGGATAAGAGCATCAGCGCCACCGCGCCGCACAAGATCGTGCAGCTCGGCATCGCCCACGTCCCCGAGGGGCGGCGCATCTTCACCAGCATGACCGTGGAGGAGAACCTCGATATGGGCGCCTACACCGCGCCTCCTGCGGATCTGGACGCCGACAAGGAGCGCGTTTTCGAGCAGTTCCCCCGCCTCAAGGAGCGGCGGCGGCAGATCGCGGGTACCCTCTCCGGCGGTGAGCAGCAGATGCTCGCCATGGGGCGGGCGCTCATGAGCCACCCGAAGCTTCTCATGCTGGACGAGCCCTCCATGGGGCTTGCCCCGATCCTGGTCGAGCAGGTCTTCGACATTATTCGCAAGCTGCACGAAGCGGGCACTACGATCCTGCTGGTGGAGCAGAACGCCGAGATGGCGCTCTCCATTGCGGACAGAGCCTACGTGATGGAGACCGGCTCCATCACGCTCTCCGGCACCGGCAAGGAGCTTGCGCAGAGCGAGAGCGTGCGCCAGGCCTATCTGGGCGGCTGAGATGGAAAAGAACGTAAAAAGAACAGCGGATCGAGATACACGCCCGGTTTTCACCGGCGTGTATCTGCTTTCCATGCTGATTTTCGGGACAAACGGACTGCTCGTGGCGCGCATCTCCGTCTCGGCCAGTCAGATCGTCTTCATGCGGACGCTCCTCGGCGGGATCGCCCTGAGCCTGCTGGTGCTGCTTCGCGGCGGCTTTGATAAAAAGGCCGTGCGCAGGGAATCGCTCTGGCTCCTGCTCGGCGGCATCGCCCTGGGCTTCAACTGGATCGCTCTGTTTGAGGCCTACCGCGCGCTGAACGTGAGCCTCTCCATACTGATCTACTACGTAGGGCCGATCCTGATCCTCCTGTTCTCGCCGATCCTGTTTCGGGAAAGGCTGAGCGCGCGGAAGCTGGCCGCGATCGGGCTTGTGGGAATCGGCCTCGTGCTCATCAGCGGCAGCATTGCCCTTGGCGGCATGAGCACGCGGGGCTTGCTCACCGCCTGCCTGTCGGCGCTGTTTTATGCCTCGCTCATCGCGATCAACAAGCGCATTTCTCTGACCGGTGGCCTGCAGACCGCCGCTATTGAGCTGGACGTGGCCTTCGCCGTCGTGCTGCTCTACGTGCTTTTCACCGTGGGGCTGCCTCAGCCGGAGAAATCGGACTGGCTCTGGCTTGTGATTATCGGGCTTGTAAACACCGCGCTGGCCTATTTTCTGTATTTTACGGGGCTTCAAAAGCTCCCGGCGCAGAGTGCGGCGCTCTTAAGCTACGCGGATCCGGTTTCGGCGCTCTTCTTCTCGGCCACCGTTCTGCACGAGAGCATGACGGGGCTTCAAGTCCTCGGGGCTGTGCTGATCCTCGGCGGGGCGGCGTTCGGTGAGCTTCGACGGCGGGAGAGGGAAAAATGATCGCGAAATTTACAGAAAAAACTTGCAAAGCAGGTCTCATATAGAGTATAACAGGGATAGTCCCACGCGGCAGAGCTTGCCGCCGGGATAATACTTGTGCAGAAAGGAACCGAGTATGAAAGCGATGAAAACAAATGCCGCCCGCGTGCTGGCGCTGCTGCTGTGCCTTGTGCTTATGATGGGGAACCTCACAGCCTTCGCCGAGGAGAGCGAGACCAATGACCCGCTGAGCCTCTGGACGGAGGACGCCGAGGCGAGGAACCTGCTGTTTGACTACATGGCGGCGATCACCGAGGAGGGCGGCGCGGAGTACGTTCCGGTGGAAAACCGCGTAGCCGTCTTCGATCTGGACGGGACGCTCTTCTGCGAGACCGACCCGAACTATTTCGACTACACGCTGCTCAAGTACCGTGTGCTCGAAGACCCCGACTATAAGGATCAGGCATCGGATTTTGAGCGCGAGGTCGCCCTCAAGATCCAGGAGCAGAACGAGACCGGCGCCTCCTTCGAGGGGCTGGAGGTCGATCACGGCAGGGCGGTAGCCTCCGCCTTCTCCGGGATGACGATTGAGGAATTCAACGCCTATATCCAGGAATTTAAGAAGCAGCCCATGCCCAGCTATGAGGGCATGAACCGCGGCGACGGCTGGTATTTGCCCATGCTGCAGGTGGTGGAGTATCCCAAGGCCAGAGCGGCACGGATCGCTTCATCGTGCGCGGCATCGTCGATCAGTCGCCCCTGCGGCTCCCTCCCTGGCAGATCATCGGCTCGGACGAGACGCTGGTCGCCCCCGACCAGGGGGATACCGACGGCCTCTCCTACGTCTTTGACGAGGACGACAAGCTCGTGCTCGGCGGGGACTTCATCGTCAAGAACCTCAAGATGAACAAGGTCACCGTGATCGCGCAGGAGATCGGCGTGCAGCCGGTGCTCTCCTTCGGCAACAGCACGGGCGACGCGAGCATGGCGCAGTACACGACCATCGACAACCCCTATCTGAGTCTCGCCTTCATGCTCTGCTGCGACGATACGCAGCGCGAGAACGGGAACGAGGCCAAGGCGGACAAGATGCTCTCGCTCTGTGAGCAGTTCGGCTGGGTGCCCGTTTCGATGAAGAACGACTGGACGACGATCTACGGTGAAAACGTCCGCTACCTCGGCGCCAAAGCCGAGCTTGTCACCACCATCGCGGAGGTCAACGGTCACGGCAACGTCACGCTTGCGGCCGATCCCGCTCAGATGGATGAAGAGGGCTTTGAAGCGGGAGACGTGATTTCCGTGACCATTGGGGACGAAAGCTGGCAGATGCCCTACGGCACGCAGTATTCGGACGTTGACCCCGGCGAGATGGTGCTGCGCCGGAAGAGCGACGCGCTGATTCTCGCGGTCAATCAGGATTCCTTTGCCAAGGCAGCCGGGCTGAGCGCGGAGAACACGGGCGACGAGGCCGTCATCCGGGTCGAGGAGAAGGCGGGCTATCTGGAGGAGTACAAGGCGCGTAATATGTCCTATTCCAACGACCGCGCCGACTATGACGACGACGCGGTGTTCGCAAACTTCCGCGAGATCGTGATGGGGCAGATCCCGGCGGGCGTTCTGTACCGCTCGGCCTCCGGCATTGAGCCGGGGCACAATCGCCCGGACTACGTCAACGCGCTCTGCGAGGAATACGGCATCAAGACGGTGCTTGATCTCGCGCGCACGCTGCAGGATATCGAAGAGCATTCGGAAGGGGACAGCTATTATCTGCGCCTTTTCCGCGATTCCCATGTGATCGCCAACGGGAACCCGGGCTTCAACATGAGGGAGCAAAGCTTCATGGACTGCGTTGCGCAGGATCTGCGGGAGCTGCTTACAAAGGAAGCGCCCTACGTGATCCAGTGCGATGAGGGCAAGGATCGCACGGGCAAGGTCTGCGCGATCCTGGAGGCGCTGATGGGCGCGTCCTATGAGGAGATGCTGGAGGACTACATGCTCTCCTATCGAAACTACTACGGCCTTACGGAGGAGGATACGGCTTACCGCGTCATCCTGGAAGGGAACGCCGCCAACCTCTTCCAGTCGCTCTCCGGCACGGAGAACGCCGCCGACATGGAGCAGGCCGACTATGCGAGCGCGGCGGAGCAGTATCTTCTCAGCGCCGGGCTCAGCGCGGAGGAGATCGGACAGCTCAAGCTCTGCCTCTCGGCGCAGTAATTCTAAGAAACTGTGCAGAAATAAATTGTGCAAAGATGGCGTAGGATTTTTCGCCTGTAGCGAGGCGGAAAATCGCAGGAATACTTTGTGTATTGCAAGCTTTGACAACACAGCTACAGGCGAAAAAGGCAAGCCAGATTGCACAGATTATTTCGTGACAGTTCCTTATTTCGGAACAGTTCCTAAGGAGACGCAAAAAGGCTTTGCCTTTTCGCGTCTCCTTTTGTATGATCCATTTCTTTATGTATGATACTTGACAAGTCCGGATAGTTAAATTATACTAACCTCGTTCTGCGCACCGTGCCATCGGCAACGGGAAACGGAAAGGGAACGCTGCGGCAAGCAGTTTTCTTTTTGACAAAAGGTTAAATAAACCTAACTACCTGCGCAGGACGTACAGCATGAGGAAGGACGGAAGAGAGAATGATTCACAGCAACACGGCGGTAACGAGAGGTTTTGCGCGATTGCTCGTGCTCTGCATGATCCTGTCACTCTTCGCGTTTGGAGGCGGCTCGCCCATTGAACAGACGCCGGAGAGCAACACAGGCACCGAGCCCGCGCTTACGCAGACGCAGGAGCCGGAAACGGTATCGGAGTCTCTCGGAATGGGCACGGTTTCCACGCTTGACAACTGGAACGGCGTAAAGACCTATGGCGATCTCAAGCGCTATGTCGATTACGGCGGAAAGGCGTGGATCGACGCGGACGGCAGTGACGCGGTCTCCTATACGGAATCAACGGACTGGTACGGCAACACGACGCTTCACTTCATCGGCGAGGAAGAGGCGGAGAGCAGCACCAAATATGAGAACAACTACGGCGGCAGCGCCGACACTCTGGACTTTGACGTGTACCTTCCAACGGGAGCCGAAGTGCCCAAGCCGAGCTTTCGCTTTGCGAGCGTAAAGTACGAGGGCGGCGTGGTCTTCAGCTTCTATAACGACGCAAGCGAGCTTTACAGTCTCTGCCAGAACGGAAAAATCAAGATCAACGGCACCGAGCTCGTCTTCAACAGCAATTACAGCTATATCTCCAGCGCGAACAGCGGGGAATACGTCAAGTATGACAAGACCGTCACCTGCTACGCCTCCTCTCTGCAGGAGGGCGTCAATACCGTGACCTTTGTCAATCCCGATCTCAGCGAGAGCAGCATTCAGGTTAAGCGCACCTCGCAGGAGGATGGCTGGGGAAGAACGAGCTACACGGTCGAGCTCTATACATCCCCGGCAAGCTTCACCGTCACCTGGCTCAACTACGACGGAAGCACGCTCGAGACAGACGAGAACGTGGAGAAGGACGCGCAGCCGAGCTATGACGGCGAGACGCCCACGAAGCCCGAGACGGCAGAGCAGAGCTTTGCGTTTCTCGGCTGGGCGGAAGAGCCGAACGCGACCGAGGGAAAACCCGTCTCCGAGCTTCCGGCCGTTACGCAGAACGTGAGCTACTACGCGATTTTCTCCGGCGGCAATAAGCCCGATACGCTCTGCGTGCGCATCAGCGGTTACTTCGACAGCCGCATGGTGGGGCAGCAGGACGACGTGGACGCGGTGAGCAGCTCTTCGACCTCCGCCTCCTCCGCGAACATCAATTCCGCGACCGCGAAGGTGCAGTTTGCGCTCGTCAAAGCCGGAAGCGACGTACAGGAGAGCGACTGGCAGACCCCCGACTATTTCAAAAACGGCGGCCTTCTGCAGATCGACGGCGCGAAGAGCGCCGTGCGCATCCTGCCCGAGGGCTCCGGCATGAGCGGCGAGGTGAACATATGGAGCGGCGATCTCTTCCTGCGTGGGGTACCGGCTCAGGCGGGGAGCTATCAGGTCTCCGTTCTGCTGACGGACAGCACGGGCAGATCGGCGGAAAGCAACGCCCTGGACTTCGTCGTGTACTCCGGGGAGGAAAAGCTGATCGACCGGCTGACATATGAAAACAGCACCCAGACCGCGGACGGGAAATACATGTTCGACATGGAGCCCTGGTACATCCGGCAGCTTGGCGGCGAGAACGAGACCGTGACCGTGCCGAAGGACATCAAGGCCTGGTACGGCTCCCAC
>CAJOFI010000099.1:0-6776 GCA_905233595.1 uncultured Oscillospiraceae bacterium
GGTTGCGCCCGCGGCCGAGGATGCGTCCGTCCGGCCCGACGACGACGCAGCCGACCGGCACCTCGCCGTTTTCCGACGCCTCCCGCGCCAGCGCCAGCGCTTCGCGCATAACGGCTTCGTGATCCATTCGCCAGACCTCCTGTAAAAAAGGGCGTCCCGCCGGGACGCCCTCTGAAAACCGAAAACTACCGTTACGCCAGAGCGGCGGTGATGATCGCCATCTGGTAGACCTCCTCGGCGTCGCAGCCGCGGCTGAGGTCGTTGATGGGGGCGTTCAGGCCCTGCAGGATGGGGCCGTAGGCCGCGAAGCCGCCCAGACGCTGGGCGATCTTGTAGCCGATGTTGCCGGACTGGATCTCCGGGAAGATGAAGGTGTTGGCGTAGCCGGCGACGGGGCTGCCAGGGAACTTGAGCTGCCCGACGACCGGGGAGACGGCGGCGTCAAACTGCATCTCGCCGTCGATGTTGAGCTCGGGCGCCATCTCCCTGGCGATGGCGGTGGCGTTGCGCACGAGATCGACGTTCGCGCCCTTGCCGGAGCCCTTGGTGGAATAGCTCAGCATGGCGACCTTCGGATCGATGCCAAAGACCTTCGCGGTGTGGGCGGTGCCGACGGCGACCTCAGCCAGCTTCTGCGCGGCGGAGACGAGGACGTTGCCCTCCTTGTCCACGGTGTCCTGGTAGTCGATGTTGATGGCGCAGTCGCCCATGCAGAGCATATCGGCGCCTTCCTTGACCAGAATGAAGCAGGAGGAGACGAGGGTCGCGCCCTTCCTGGTCTTCACGAGCTGCAGCGCGGGGCGCACGGTGTCGGCGGTGGAGTAGGTGGCGCCGCCGAGCAGGGCGTCGGCCAGACCCATCTTGACGAGCATGGTGCCGAAGTAGTTGCTCTTCTTGAGGTTCTTGGCGCAGTCCTCGGCGCTCATCTTGCCCTTGCGCAGGGCGACCATGGTCTCCACCATCTCGTCCATCTTCTCATAGGTCATGGGGTCGATGATCTCCAGCCCCTCGATATCGAAGCCGCCCTTCTCGGCCGCGGCCTTGACCTCCTCGACGTTGCCGATCAGAACGGGGGTCAGAAAGCCCTCCTTCTTCAGACGCGCGGCGGCGGAGAGGATGCGGGCGTCGGGACCCTCGGGAAAGACGATCCTGCGGGGATTGGCCTTCAGAATTTCAATCAGATTCTCAAACATGTTGTACCCTCCAATTTTTTACGTTCCTGTGCGCGGAACTGTTCAACACCTATAATCTATCACTCCTCGTCCCATTTTTCAAGCTGAAGCGCAAGTTTTTATTTACAAACCGCAAAAAGCCCGGTATAATACGGGCTGTTATCAATTCTTAGTGAACAATGAAAAATGAATCGTGAAAAGTTGAGGTGTCGCTCCGCGACGAATGGTCTTTTGTCCCCGAAGGGGACGCCTTATTATCTGTTCACGATTCACGACTCACTTTTCACTCTTCTTGGAGCAGACATGGATCGTACGTTTTCAGAGACCTTACTTGCCCTGCGCCTGGGGCGCAATCTGAGCCAGCGGACGGTGGCGGCGGAGCTGGGGATCAGCCAGCCGCTGTTGAGCCATTACGAGAAGGGCACGCGGGAGCCGGGGCTCAATTTCGTCTGCCGCGCCTGCGACTATTACGGCGTGACGGCGGACTATCTGCTCGGGCGCGCCTCCCATCCGGGCGACCTGAGCCTGCGCGAATCGCGCGCCTTTCTCGCGGGGCTGCGCGGCGCGCTTGACCGGGCGGAGGAAGCGCTCAACACCATTGAGGGGGAAAAGCCATGATCGACCAGAAGCATATCCGCAATTTTTCCATCATCGCCCACATCGACCACGGCAAATCCACCCTCTCCGACCGCCTCATCGAAAAGTGCGGCGCGGTGGAGAGCCGGATCATGGAGGATCAGATCCTCGACAACATGGAGCTGGAGAAGGAGCGCGGCATCACCATCAAGGCGCGCGCCGTTGGGCTGAGCTACCGCGCCGGGGACGGGGAAGTGTACACCCTCAACCTCATCGACACGCCGGGGCACGTGGACTTCAACTACGAGGTGAGCCGCTCGCTCGCCGCCTGCGAGGGCGCGGTGCTGGTGGTGGACGCGAGCCAGGGCGTGGAGGCGCAGACCCTCTCGAACACCTATCTCGCGGTGGACAACAACCTCGAGATATTACCCGTTGTCAACAAGATCGACCTGCCGGCGGCGCAGCCCCAGCGCGTGAAGGATGAGATCGAGGAGATCATCGGCATCCCCGCGCAGGACGCGCCGGAGATCTCCGCAAAGGCTGGCATCAACATCGACGCGGTGCTCGAGGACGTCGTCGCGAACGTCCCCGCGCCCTCGGGCGACCCGGACGCGCCACTGAAGGCGCTGATCTTCGACAGCCAGTATGACAACTACCGGGGCGTCATCGTCTTCATGCGCGTCTTCGACGGGCGCATCCGGCGCGGCACGGAGGTGCGCCTCATGTCCACCGGCGCGCGGTACAGCGTGCTCGAGCTGGGGCACCTGCGCCCCATCGGGCTCGACCCCTGCGAGGAGCTCTCCGCCGGGGACGTGGGCTATTTCACGGCCTCCATCAAAAACGTCGCGGACACGCAGGTGGGCGACACCGTGACCGAGTTTAACCGCCCCGCGGCGCAGGCGCTGCCCGGCTACCGCCCCGCAAGGCCGATGGTCTACTGCGGCATCTACACCGAGGACGGCTCGAAGTACCCCGACCTGCGCGACGCGCTGGAGAAGCTCAAATTGAACGACGCCTCCCTCTCCTTCGAGCCGGAGAGCTCTGTGGCGCTGGGCTTCGGCTTCCGCTGCGGCTTTCTCGGCATGCTGCACATGGAGATCATCCAGGAGCGCCTGGAGCGCGAATTCGACCTGGAGCTTGTCACGACGCTGCCCTCCGTCATCTACAAGGTCGTCAGAACCGACGGGAGCGTGGTCATGGTGGATAACCCCCACAACTACCCGGAGGTGCCCTCCATCGCGGAGGCTTACGAGCCTTACGTCCGCGTCTCGATCATCACGCCGAACGAGTTCGTGGGCAACATCATGCCCCTCTGCCAGGATCGGCGCGGCGAATACAAGAACATGCAGTATCTCGACCAGCGGCTCGTGGAGCTGCACTACGAGATGCCCCTCAACGAGATCATCTACGACTTTTTCGACACGCTCAAGGCGCGCACGAAGGGCTACGCCTCGCTGGATTACGAGCTGTCCGAGTACAAGCTCAGCGATCTTGTGAAGGTGGATATGCTCCTAAACGGCGACCAGGTGGACGCGCTGAGCTTCATCGCCCACCGGGAGAAGGCCTACGGCCGCGCCCGCAAGCTCTGTGAAAAGCTCAAGGACAACATTCCCCGCCAGCTCTTCGAGGTGCCGATCCAGGCCGCCATCGGCGGGAAGATCATCGCCCGCGAGACCGTGCGCGCCATGCGCAAGGACGTGCTCGCCAAGTGCTACGGCGGCGACATCACGCGCAAGAAGAAGCTGCTGGAAAAGCAGAAGGAGGGCAAAAAGAAGATGCGCCAGCTCGGCACCGTGCAGATCCCGACCGAGGCCTTCCTCGCCGTGCTCAAGCTGGACGAGTAGGCGCTGCGTTCAGGACCGGCTTTACGCGCGCTTTTTTGTAAAAAACGGATTGTAAAGCCGGGCGGCTTGTGCTATCATATCTGTAAGCATCCACGAAAAATTTGCAAAAGAAGGAGCATGAGATATGGAGAAAAAAATCAGACGCATCGGCGTTCTCACGAGCGGCGGCGACGCGCCCGGCATGAACGCGGCGGTGCGCGCGGTGGTTCGTACCGCGCACGCAAACGGCATTGAGTGCATCGGCATCCGCAGGGGCTGGCAGGGGCTTATCAACAGCGACTTTGTCACGCTCGACCGCAGCAGCGTCGGCCACATCCTCTCCCGCGGCGGCACGATCCTCTATACCGCCCGCAGCAAGGAGTTTATGACCGAGGAGGGGCGCAAAAAGGCCGTGAGCACCTGCAAAATGCTGGGGCTGGACGGCATCGTCGCCATCGGCGGCGACGGCACCTTCCGCGGCGCGCTGGAGCTATCGACAACGACCTGGGCTGCTCCAACTACACGATCGGCTTCGACACCGCCTGCAACACCGCCATCGAGTGCATCGACCGCCTGCGCGATACCATGTCCAGCCACGAGCGCTGCTCCGTGGTGGAGGTCATGGGGCGCAACGCGGGCTTCCTCGCGCTCTACGTCGGCATCGCCGTCGGCGCCACCGCCGTGCTCGTGCCGGAGCATGAGCTCGATTTTGAGAAGGACGTGGTCGAGCGCATCCGCGAATCGCGTCTGGCCGGCAACACGCACTTTATGATCGTCGTGGCCGAGGGCGCGGGGCACGCGATGGAGATCTCCGCCAAGATCAAGGAGGCGGTCGGCATCGACCCGCGCGTGACCGTTCTGGGGCACATCCAGCGCGGCGGCTCCCCCAACGCCCGCGACCGCGAGACCGCGACCCGCATGGGCTACTACGCCGTGGAGGCGCTGGCCGAGGGGCGCTTCAACTGCGTCATCGGCACCAAGGAGGGCGACATCGTGGAGATCCCCATCGAAGAGGCGCTCCAGATGAAAAAGCACCTGCAGATGAGCCGCTACAAGATCATGGAGGCCATGCAGCTCGGCGGCTCCGCCAGATAAGAGCTTCGGGGGCTGTGAAAAAAGGTTTTTTCACAGCCCCGATTTGTACGTCGGCACCTATGCGGACAAAGAGAAAACACTATAATAGAAGGAGCCATGAATATGCTAACCGATTTTGACAGCTACCTCTTCCATGAGGGCACGAATTACGAGCTTTACAAGAAGCTCGGCGCGCATCCCGAGACCGGCGCGGACGGCGTGAGCGGCACGCATTTTGCCGTCTGGGCGCCGAACGCGCAGTTTGTCACGCTCATCTCCGCCCGCACGGGCTGGGATCATGAGAACTGGATGCACCGCAGCGAGTTTGACCCCAGCGTCTGGGAGCTCTTTCTCCCCGGCGTCGGCAACGGGGACGCCTACCGCTACATCGTCACCGGGGCGGACGGCGTGCGCCGCTGGAAGTCCGACCCGCTGGCCTTCCGCGCCGAGAAGCGCCCGGAGAACGCCTCCATCGTCGCCTCTCTCGATACCTACACCTGGGGCGACGCGGAATATCAGGCGGCGCGCAACAACGGCAAGGTGCTCGAAAAGCCCATGTCCACCTACGAGGTACACCTCGGCTCCTGGAAGAAGGCCTATCACGGCGCGGGTGACGAGGACGGCTTCCTCAATTACCGCCAGCTCGGCGACGAGCTGGCCGAGTACGTGAAGTTCATGGGCTACACCCACGTCGAGCTCATGGGCATCTGCGAGTATCCCTTCGACCTCTCCTGGGGCTATCAGGTGACGGGCTACTTTGCCCCCACCAGCCGCTACGGCACGCCCGACGACTTCCGCTATCTGGTGGACACGCTGCACCAGAACGGCATCGGCGTGATCCTCGACTGGGTGCCGGCGCACTTCCCGAAGGACGAGTTCGCCCTCGCGCGCTTCGACGGCACGCCGCTCTACGAGTCCCCCGATCCCCTGCGCGCCGAGTACCCCGAGTGGGGCACGATGGCCTTTGACCACGCCAAGCCCGAGGTGCGCTCCTTCCTCATCTCCAGCGCCTTCTACTGGATCAACGAGTTCCACGTTGACGCCCTGCGCGTGGACGCGGTGGCGGCGATGATCTACGCCAACTACAGCCGCAAGGAGTGGCGGCCGAACATGTTCGGCGGCTATCTGAACCTCGAGAGCATGGACTTTCTGCGCCAGCTCAACTACGAGGTCTGCTCCAAGACCACGGGCTACCTGATCGCGGAGGACTCCTCCACCGAATGGGGCATCACCGAGAGCGTGCAGAACGGCGGTCTGGGCTTCACGCTCAAGTGGAACATGGGCTGGATGAACGACACCCTGCGCTACCTGGGGCGCGACCCCATCTACCGCAAGTGGCACCACGAGCAGCTCACCCACACGCTCGACTACGCCTTCACCGAGAACTTCGTGCTGGTGCTGAGCCATGACGAGGTGGTCTACGGCAAGCACTCCATGGTCGAGAAGTCCCCCGGCGGCATTCAGGACCGCCTCGGCGCGGTCAAGACGCTCTACACCTTCCAGTTCACCCACCCGGGCAAGAAGCTGCTCTTCATGGGGCAGGACTTCGCGCAGGATCGCGAGTGGACGGTCAAGGAGAGCCTGGACTGGCACCTCGCCAACGACTTCGGCCATCGCGACGTGATGATGACCGTGCAGCGCCTGCTGGGCGTGTACAGGCAGTTCCCCGTGCTCTATTCCGATTCCAGGAACCCCGTCACCTTCGAGTGGATCAACCGCAACGACAGCTCCGCCAACGTCATCAGCTACATCCGCCGCAACCCCTGGAACTACGACGACGCGGTGCTCGTGATCTGCAACTTCTCCCCGGCGGCGCACAGCGATTACTGGGTCGGCGTCCCCGTGGAGGGCTGCTACACCCGCGTTTTCAGCACCTATGACGCGCTGCCCGGCGGCGGCGGTCCGGAGGAGGTCGGCGAAGCGCCGGTGCTGCTCTCCGCCGAGAGCGGCGCGGACGGCCGCCCCTGCCATCTCAGCTACAGCCTGCGCCCCTATGAGTCCATCATAGTGGCATTTCCGAAGAAAGAAGACAACTGAGAATTCATGCACGATAACACGCCAAATCTGCCCAAAAGAGCAGCGCATAGCAGCTTTTTCAGCGATGACACCGAGCGCTTCCGCTCCCCCGCCG